>JBJONJ010000378.1:0-5062 GCA_046051905.1 Verrucomicrobiota bacterium | reverse complement strand
TGCGCGCCATCCCGTGGGTGTTTTCATGGACGCAGGCCCGCTTCTATCTGCCGGGCTGGTTCGGGGCTGGATCGGCCTTGAAGAGCCTGCGCGACGAACGTCCGTCGGATTACAAGGCTCTCGCCGGGGCCTTGCGTGAGTCCGCTTTCCTCAAATACGTGCTCACCAACATCGAAAGCTCACTCGTCAGTGCCAACGCTGATCTCATGCGTGCGTACGCGGGCCTCGTGCCGGATGAAACCGTGCGCGAGCGCTTCATGGGCCGCATCCTGGATGAGTTCGACTCCACGCGGGTGATCCTCGAAGACCTCTTCCAGGGCACCTTTGCCGAGCGTCGCCCGCGTCTGGCCTACACGCTCGACATTCGTGAAGCGCCGCTGCGTGTGCTGCATCTGCAGCAGGTGACCTTGCTGCGTGAGTGGCGCGGAGTAATCGCTGCCGGTGATCAAGCCTCCGCGGATGCGATGCTGCCTGACATGCTGATCTCGATCAACGCCATCGCATCGGGATTGAGAACGACAGGTTGACATGTGCGGGTGGGGGCAAGCTGGTTTTCGCGGCGCCATGTCATGGGTCGCTTGGCATGCGTGACTTACACGGATGGCGTGGGGCATGGGCTGTGAGCATCACCGCGTGGGCTGGCAGGCGATCCTTCTGCGCGCCATCCGCACCCTGTTCCGAAGGGACGCATCGAACACGCTCGTGCAGGGTGCCTGCGAGATGAATCGGGCATGGCCACCTCGTGCTCCAGCAGCGCGTGGATTCGTGACACCAAACACATGTTTGAGTCATCATCGCACGCCCCGGTTTCAAGACTTTCAAGGCATGCACCACAACACGCACGGTGATGTCTTTGTCATGGCAACTCATGCCTGACGATTCGGTGCCTTACACCCTCATCACCGTGGCTTTCTTGCTTCAGGTCTGAATCGATTTATCGCGATCGAAAAAGGGACTGTGCTGAAAGGGGCGATCGCTTGGAGGCAGCCCATGTGCGGTGCGGTGGGAAGGAGCTTCGCCGTTCGCCAGGGCTTGTCATGTCGAGTGAATTCCAGCAGCGAGTTGATTAAACCGCCAACTGTATGGAAATCATACTGAACACAGAAAACAGACACTGATTCCAAATCTGTCGGAGGCACGAAGTAACCCAATTCGATGAGTGGTTACCCCACTTGATCGTTTTTTATTCTGATAATTAGAGTGAATACATTCGGCATCGCTCCTCGATGCAATTGTAAGGTTAATCACTTTGGAAAGCATCGATCACACTGGCACCACTCACTCCATTTTTTCTGTTTTTCATACCTTTCATGACTCACCTCATCCCAGCTACTTCCTCAGTGATCACTCGACTCGCGAAACGCGGTCGGCTGATCATGGCGTTGATGGCTGTGACAGCCGGGGCGGTCACGGCACAGGAGGAACCGATCCTGCTTCGCAGCTTGAAGAGCGTGCCGATTCCGGGGCCGACCAATCTGGCGGATTTCATCGTCGATCGCAAAGCGGCCCTCGTTTTGGGCAAAGCCCTTTTTTGGGACATGCAGGTAGGCAGTGATGGCATGACCACCTGCGCCACCTGCCACTTCCATGCCGGAGCAGACAGCCGGAGCATCAACAGCCTCTCACCGGCTCAACTGCGCGCTTCTGGGAACACCTCCGCAGCAACCTCGATGTTTGATGTCCGCGGCCCAAATGCCCGGCTGACTGTTCGTGATTACCCGTTTCATCGGTTGGCGGATCCTGCCAATCGAAATTCTGCGGTTTTGGCGGACAGCAGTGCCGTCACGGGCTCCCAGGGTGTGCTCAAGGAACGCTTTGGGCAGATACTGCCGCGAACGGCGGAGGAGACAAGGACACTCGTTCAGGATGACCGGTTCTCAAAAGGTGGCAAAAACACCCGTCGTGTGACCCCACGGAACAGCCCCACGGTCATCAATGCGGTGTTCAATCTGCGCAATTTTTGGGATGGGCGCGCGCAGGATGTTTTTAATGGTGTCAATCCCTTCGGCCCTCGTGATGCAGCGGCGCGCGTGCTTCGCGCGGATACACCGTCTTCGATGGTGCCTGTGGCTGTGCGTCTGGCGCAGTCGAGTCTCGCATCGCAGGCCGTTGGACCGCCTTTGAGTGATATCGAAATGTCGGCAGATGGGCGCACCTTCCCGGATCTTGGCAAAAAGCTCCTTGGCATGAGGCCGCTCGCCAAACAGGCAGTGCATGCGGATGACAGCGTGTTCTCCGGGCTGGTGCATGCCTCCGGCAAGGGCCTGGTGCATGCGAATTACCTTCAGCTTGTCAGGCAGGCCTTTCATCCACGCTGGTGGCAGGGTACGTCGTGGGTGCAGCGCCTGGAGGATGGGAAGACCCGCATCGTCTCCGCGGGAAATTCGGTGGCCGCGAACCAATACAGCCATGCGAGCTGGAATTTCGCCTTGTTCTTCGGGCTGGCGATTCAGATGTATGAGGCCACCCTCGTTTCGGACGACACCCCGTTCGATCGCTACGCCGAGGGCAATACCGCTGCGTTGACCGCGGCGCAGGCCGCAGGTCTGGCCGTCTTCGTGGGCAAGGCTCATTGTGTGGTCTGCCATGACGGCGGTGAGTTTACCAATGCTTCGGTGTTTCGTTCGTTGAATGCGCGCATCGAGCGGATGGTGTTCGCATCCACTCCGGCACGGCTGGACGCCGCCGGCTTTGTCAACACCACCGGTAGGCGGGTGGTTTATGACAATGGTTTCTACAACATCGGTGTGAGGCCCACGAACGAGGATCTTGGCCTCGGTGCCACCGATCCCTTTGGCTACCCGCTTTCCGAGGCGCGGTTGTATGATCAAGCACGTCTGGGCTGGCTCGGCCTTCCGCTGCCATCCTTTGGTTTTGACCGGAGTTGGGCACCATCTGCGGACGGGTCGTTCAAAACGCCCACTCTGCGCAATGTGGAGCTCACCGCGCCCTACTTCCACAATGGCGGCACCCTGACGCTGGCGCAGGTGGTGGATTTCTACAACCGCGGCAGTGACTTCAAGGATCAAAACATCGCTGACGTGCCGGCGGAGATTGTCGAGCTGGGCCTCACCCCCGCCGAGAAAGAGCAGCTCGTCGCCTTCATGCGGGCGCTCACGGATGAGCGGGTGCGTCAACACCGGGCGCCGTTCGATCATCCACAGCTGCTGCTTCCCAACGGGCACCCGACAGACTCAAGCGGTGCCATTCTGACCGACAAGGAGGGACGTGCGATGAGCGGCCTGATCGAGGTGCCCGCGGTGGGCCGGCAAGGCTTTCGTGCCCTCCCCAATTTCTTGAACACCCCATGAGCCGCTCCGTCCTCAAGTCTCAGAGCGGGAAGTTTCATCCGCACTACCAGCCGGCCATCCAGATGCTGCGCCAGAAGGCCCATCTGCTGATGGAGGAGGCCTATGATGCGGAGTGCCGCGGCCACGCGAGCCGCAACGCACGCTTCACCGCGCAGGCCTCGGCCCTGAGCCGCGCGGCAGGCTTTCTCGCTGACTGCCCGCAGGACCCGCTGGGCCATGAAGCCCACCCCGAGGCTGCCGGTGACTAGAACCATTACCCCCAAGTAGCCAAACCCAAACCCAAACCCAACAGCCAAAATGAACACGCAAGCCACCTCCCCACAGCCTCTCTCGGCGGCTCCGCAGCTATCCTGGCGCATCAAGCCGGTGCCGCGGCTGCCACGCCAGCAGCGCATCTCCCCCCCCGAACCCTGCCTATTCAACCAGGCAGTCGCCGCCCTTCGACAAAAGACCCAGGAGCTCATCCTGAAGGCCGCGCAGAGCAGCGTGAGCCAGGACGCGGAGCTCTTTGAGCAGATCACCGCCGAAGCCGGAGCCTTCAACACCGCCGCCGCTTGGCTGGCGTCCCAAGGCTATCCCGCGGGCATTCAGGCCGACCACCCGTTGGTCGCCTGAGATGAGCATTCATTCAACCCACCCACCCCCATCCACGTCATGAATTATCTCTCGAAAAACGTTTGGTTAACGAGGGCCGCCAAAGCAACCACTTTGGCCACTCTCTGGCTTTCTCTGCAGGCCTCATTCGTCTCCGCACAAACCGCCGTCATGCTTGACGGCCGAGTTCTCACCCAGAAAGTCCCGCTTTCTTTGTTCGCCACGGAGGGGCCGATCTTCAACCTCGATCTGGCGAATCAAGGCATCATAGTCACCGGGAGGAAAGTCACCATCCCCGCCACGGTCAATGGCGAGCCTCTGCTGATCGCTGGTTCCTCGGTCCTGAGTGGCGATGGACATGGCGTCGGCATTGGTGCCGCCAATTTCAGCGCCCTGCTGGATAGCAATGCGATCGGCAGGGACCGCGATTCCAAGTTGGTTTCAGCCGGGTTGGGGCCGCTTCGTCTTGGTGCTACGCGCTCGGTCTTCTCCACGGCCGAGGCACGCCGTGCTATCGTTAGCGGTGGCATCGTGAGGGAGCCTAAAGCGCAGACCCAGATTGAGCAGAATTACTTTCAGATCGTGGAGCGCTGCTACCAGCCCCACGCCGCCGTTTTACCGGCGGACTTCCTTGACCGCTGCGGCGTGCTTTCACGCCCGGTGACGATCAATGATACCAGCACTCCGCTGACGCCGGCGCAGGCCTTCCGTGCTAGCCCGCGCACGACCGTGCGCTCCTACCCCATGACCACGGGCGGCACTCTGAAATCGGCGGGACACATTTATGTCGATGCCGCAGGCGCGGAATATTTCGTGCCCGATATCGAAGTGGTGATCGAACTGGCGGAAAACGTCGCCACCGGCGTGGTCCGCTCCATCGCCCGTGGCAATGTGACCCGCCCAGATTCCTTCGTCATCGGGGACATGCTGGTGGTGTTCAATCAGGACCCACGCTTTGGCGCGGATGTGCTCGGCCTCGCCGATGCGCACATCCCACGGGACCTGTTCTTCAATCGGGTCGTTCCCGGCCAGACTACGATTGATGTCATCGGCCACATGGTCGGCGAGCATGTGATGTTTGTTCAAGAGGTGCTGACCGAGTTCGTTGATCCTGACGCTGAGATCCAGATCACTGCCGACCGCTTTGTGATTCAGGT
>JBJONJ010000377.1:0-2955 GCA_046051905.1 Verrucomicrobiota bacterium | reverse complement strand
AGTGGTCGGGACGGCGAGATTCGAACTCACGACTTCTTGCTCCCAAAGCAAGCGCTCTACCAGGCTGAGCTACGTCCCGAAAACTGATTCCCCAAGCCAGTCGGGCGAGGGGTGGCGATACTCGCCGTGAATTGCGAAGGCGCAAGAGGAAAGGCGGGAGATCACCATCTGCGGAAAAAGCCCAGCGCCGTCCGCGTCGTGTCCGCGGCCAGTTCCTGCGCCGTTAGGCCACGCATCACCGCGATGGCCCGGCCGGTGTCGGCGACGTAGGCGGGCTCGCATCTTTTCCCACGATGCGGCACCGGGGCGAGATAAGGCGCGTCCGTTTCCAGCATGAATTGGCCCGCAGGCACCTCGCGGGCGGTTTCAGCGATGATGCCGGCGTTTTTGAAGGTGACGATGCCGGTGAAGGAAACGAGGTGCCCGGCATCAAGGAGAGGCCGCGCCTGCTCCAGACTGCCCGTGAAGCAGTGAAACACGCCGCGAAGCCTGCTGCTGAAGGGCATCACCTGCGCCACGAGGTCGTCCCAGCTCTCGCGATTGTGCAAAATGACGTTCAAGCCGCTTTCGGCGGCCACTTCGAGCTGCGCACGAAGCACCGCCGCCTGATGCGAGCGCCACGTTTCCACCGTCCAGCCTTCCGGCGGTGCGTGAAAGTAATCCAGGCCGATCTCGCCGATGGCGCAGACCTTGGGATGCTGCGCCAGCTCACGAAGCTCATCGATCCACGCGGCGCCGCTCACGGTATCGACATCGCAGGGATGAATGCCCACGGCCACCCGCACATCCGGCTCGATTTCGGCGATGGCGAGCAGCTTGCGGGCATTCTCCAGATCGACCGCCGGAGCCACCATGCGGCTCACGCCCGCCTCACGGGCACGCTGGAGCACCGCGGGCAGATCCGCGTCGAACTGCCGGTTGCCGAGATGCGTATGGGTATCGAAAAACATGCGCCCAGCGCATGGCGAGGCGGCGCGGAGGTGTCAAGGCGAGCCACCTCATCGACTCATCTTCGAGCGATGCTCGCTCGGCCGCCAGCCGATCCACTTTTTGAAGGTGTTGCTGAAGACGAAGGGGTTCATATAGCCGACCTCGTGGGAGATGGTCTCGATCTTCAAATTCGTTGTGGAGAGCAGCTCCGCGGCCTTGCGCATGCGCAGCCAGGTGACGTGATGCATAGGCGTGCGGCCCAAGGCTTTGCGGCAAAGGCGGCGGAGGTGCTCGGTGCTCACATGGGCCTGCCGGGCAAGCTCATCGAGCGTCCAATCGAAGCCCACATTGGCCGCGACGCGTTCCCAGATGCGGTGGAGGCGGTCATCGACCTGCCAGGGCTGGGCGAAGCACTCAATGTAGTGCTGAACCAGCTCCACCCAGTGAAACATGGCGGCTGGTTTGGCCTCGTGACCGGCTTCGTCAATGAGGCCCTCGATGGCGTTCCACAGCGCCTTGCCATCAAACGGGGCCATCAGTGGGGAGCTGCTGCTGAGGATGGGTTTTTGCTCCGGCTGCTGCTCGTAGCGCACCCAGCAGCAGCGCCACGATTTGCCGGGCACAGCATGGAAGGCGTTCACCATAAAGGGAGGTAGCGCCACGGCCATGCCGGCATGGCATTTTTTCCACACACCATCCACCAGCACCCTCCCCTCCCCTTCCAGGCAGGCCAGGAAATACAAGCCACCCTGATGCATGCGCACGATGCGATAAGGTGCCCGCGCCGTCATCACGCCCGCATGGGCGATGCGATGCTGCGCGAGCGAACCGCATACCGGCGAGCCACGGAGCCATGCCCGCGTATCCTTCTCCGTCGCCCTCACCACGCGATAGTCCGTATCCGGACCGTGGGTGTGCGTTTCGGATAGCTCCTGGATGGCAGATCGGGCGTGCATGAGGGTTGGATTGATGATTTATGACGAAAGATTTATGATTTCGAAGAGGCCAGGAGGCCAAATCATAAATCAAAAATCGTAAATCATAAATCTTCACCGCCATGCCCAACCCCTGGACCGGAATCGGAAATCCCTACACGAAGCAGGAAGTCGTCGATCGTCTCAAAGCCACGCTGGCCAAGGGCGAGCCCATTATCGCCGCAGGAGCTGGCACGGGCATCAGCGCCAAGTTCATCGAGAAGGGCGGCGCGGACCTGATCATCATCTACAACAGCGGCCGCTTCCGCATGATGGGCCACGGCTCCACCTGCGGCCTCATGGCCTACGGAGACGCGAATGCCATCGCCATGGAGATCGGCGAGTATGAGGTGCTGCCAGTGGTCAAAGAAATCCCGGTCGTCTGCGGTGTGCATGCCACCGACCCTCGCCGCCGCATGTGGCACTGGCTGCAGCAGGTGAAAAACATGGGCTTCTCCGGCGTGAATAACTTCCCCACGCACTGCATCGTCGATGGTCACTTCCGTGGCGTGCTGGAAGAGACCGGCATGAGCGTGCAGAAGGAGTTTGAGATGGTCGGCCTAGCCACCAAGATGGATTTGTTCAGCATCGTCTATGTCGCCACGCCGGAGGAAGCCGTGGAGATGGTGAAAAACGGTGCGGATGCTGTCATTGCCCATGTCGGCACCACGGTTGGTGGTAGCATCGGTGTCGTAAATGCGGTGGTGGACTGGGATTTCACCGTGAAGCGCACCCAGGAGATCATCGATGCCGCCCGCAGCGTGAAGAAAGATGTTTTCACCCTCACCCACGGTGGCCCGGTGAACACACCAAAGGATGTGGAGTTCATCCTCGGCAAAACCACCGCGGATGGGTTCGTCGGTGCCTCCAGCCTCGAGCGCATGGGCGTCGAGGACTCTCTGACGAACCTCACGCGCGAATTCAAGGCAGTGCGGCGTTAAGCCTGAGACGGCACTTGAACGACTTCAAAGCCTTACGGACTGTTTAGCTGTTCGTGAGGCTTTTGGCTGTTCAGGCCCGGCCAATCCCTTTTTGCAAAAAAAGGACGGGC
>JBJONJ010000376.1:0-17127 GCA_046051905.1 Verrucomicrobiota bacterium | reverse complement strand
TTCGTCGTCGGCTTCTCCATCCCGCTGCCGTTCAAAAACAAGAACAAAGGCGGCATAGCCGAAGCCGAGGCGGAAATCGCCAAGACCGACAGCGAGCGCAAGACCTCGGAGATGAATGTGTATGCGCAACTCAGCGCCGCCTATCAAGTGCTGCTCCGCGCCACGACGGAAGTGGAGCTGCTGAACAAAGACGTGCTGCCGGGTGCGAAGGAAGCCGAAGAAGCCGTCATGCAGGGCTATGAGGCTGGGCGCTTCACCCAGCTCGAAATCCTCGATGCCCGCCGCACCCTCATCCAGGCGCGGAACCAGCACCTCCGCGCCCTCGCGGACTACCACCAGGCCCAGGCAGAGATCGACGCACTCACCGCCGCGCCCATCACGCTGAATCGCAAGTAACACCCCCTTTCAAACCCACCTTTTCATGAACTACAAAGCCATTCTCAATGCAGCGCTCATCGCGCTGCTCCTCATCGGCGGCGCTTATGCGGCCAAACGCATCCTCGGCATCGAACTCACCAGCAAAACGGAAGAAGGCGGTCATGGTGCCGCTGCCGCCGCCGATGATCCCAGCAAACGACGCGGCCCGCACGGTGGCCGCTATTTCGGCGAGCCGGACTTCGAGTGCGAAGTGCAGATCTACGAGCCAGAGGGCGTCACGCCCGAGTTCCATGTCTATTTCTACAAGGACGGCCAGCCCTATGATCCGAAAGACGTGAAGATCGTCATCAAACTGGAGCGCATCAACCGCACGGATACCATCACGTTCAAGAAAGAGGCCGACTACTACATCGGCACGCCCGTGGTCGAGGAACCGCATTCTTTCCACGCCTTCGTGAACGTGCAGCACGGCGGAAAAAGCTACGAGTGGAAGTTTGATTCCATCGAAGGTCGCGCCGAGATGCCGGATGAAATCCTCGCCCGTGCTGGCGTGGAAATGGTGAAGGCAGGCCCGGCCAAGATTCGCCAGCGACTCAGCCTGCGTGGCCGTGTGCAGCTCAATGAGCAGACGCGCACCAGCATCATCCCGCGTTTTGAGGGCATCGTGAAAGCGGTGAACAAAAACCTGGGCGACGTGGTGAACAAAGGCGATGTCCTCGCCACGGTGGAGAGCAACGACAGCCTCCAGACCTACGAGGTCAAAGCCGAGATCGCAGGCACGGTGATCGAGAAAAACGTGAAGCTCGGCGAGTTCGCGGACAATCAGCGCACCCTGTTTGTCATCGCCGATCTCAGCACGGTCTGGGTGGACTTCATCGTGCATCGCAAAGACTTCCCGCTGCTCAAAGCCGGGCAGGCCGTGACCATTCATGCCGATGAAGGTATCGAAAGCGTCGAGGCCACGCTCAGCTACCTCTCCCCCTTCAGCGCCGAGGGATCGCAGACCATGATGGCCCGCGCCGTGGTGCCGAATGCCAAGGGCGAGCTGCGTCCCGGCCTGTTCGTCACGGGCGATGTCGTCTATGAGGAGGCCGATGTGCCCGTCGCCGTGAAGGCCAGCGCCTTGCAGAACTTCCGCGATTGGGATGTCGTGTTCGTGCGCGTCGGCACCTTGTTTGAGGCCATGCCTTTCGAGATCGGACGCCGCGATGCGGAGTGGATCGAAGTCAAAGCAGGCATCCCCGCAGGCATCTCCTACGCCGCTGAGAACAGCTTCATCATCAAAGCCGACGTGATGAAATCCGGTGCCACCCACGACCATTGATCCCTGCCCGCCATGATTGATTCCATCATCCAGTTTTCCATCAAGCAGCGCTGGGTCATCCTGCTGCTCGTGCTCGGCACCGCCATACTCGGTGCCTACAACTACACCCGGCTGCCCATCGATGCCGTGCCGGACATCACGAACGTCCAGGTTCAGATCAATACCGAAGCACCCGGCTACTCGCCGCTCGAAGTCGAGCAGCGCGTCACCTTCGCCGTGGAGAATGCCATGGGCGGCCTGCCGCACCTCGACTACACGCGCTCCGTCTCGCGCTACGGCCTTTCGCAAGTCACCGTCGTGTTCAAAGACGGCACCGACATCTACTTCGGACGCCAGCTTATCGCCGAGCGTTTGCAGGAGGTGAAAAGCAAACTGCCACCCGGCCTGGAGCCGAGCATGGGGCCGATTGCCACCGGACTTGGAGAGATCTTCATGTTCACCGTCACTGCCGAACCATCAGCGCGAAACGAGGAAGGCAAAGCCTACACACCCACCGACCTGCGCACCATCCAGGACTGGATCATCAAGCCGCAGTTGCGGAACATCCCCGGCGTCATCGAGGTGAACACCATTGGCGGTTATGAGAAGCAGTTCCACGTCACGCCTGACCCGAACAAGCTCGTCTCGTTTGATGTGACCTTGCGCCAGCTCATGGAGGCGCTCGACCTGAACAACGCCAACGTCGGCGCGGGCTACATCGAGAAAAATGGTGAGCAGCTTCTCATCCGCGCTCCCGGTCAGGCCGAGGGCATCGAAGACTTGCTGAACATCATCGTCGCGCATCGAGATGGCACACCCATCCTCGTCAAAGACGTGGCCGAAGTCGTGCATGGCCGCGAACTCCGCACCGGCGCGGCCACCGTGAACGGTGAGGAAGTCGTGCTCGCCACCGTCTTCATGCTCGTCGGTGAAAACAGCCGCACCGTCTCCAGCCGCATCGCTGCGAAGCTAGTAGAAGTGAACCGCTCATTGCCGGAAGGCGTGAAGGCCAACGCCGTCTATGACCGCACCACCCTCGTGGACTCCACCATCGAGACCGTGAAGAAGAACCTCTTTGAAGGAGCCACGCTCGTCATTGTCATCCTGTTCCTGCTGCTGGGGAACTTCCGTGCGGCACTGCTCACCGCCTGCGTCATCCCGCTTTCGATGCTGCTCACCATCACCGGCATGGTCGGTGCGAAGATCAGCGGGAACTTGATGAGTCTCGGCGCACTCGACTTCGGCATCATCGTCGATGGCGCGGTCATCATCGTGGAGAACTGCATCCGCCGACTCGCCGAGGAGCAGCATCGTCATGGGCGGTTGCTCACCAGAGCCGAGCGCTTCGAGATTGTCTTCTCTGCCACCCGCGAAGTGCGAAAGGCCAGCATCTTCGGCGAACTCATCATCATGGTCGTTTATCTCCCCATCCTCACGCTCACCGGCATCGAGGGGAAGATGTTCTTCCCCATGGCCTTCACCGTGCTCGCCGCGCTGGGTGCTGCCATGATCTTGTCCGTGACCTTTGTGCCTGCCGCCGTCGCCATCTTCCTCGGAGGCCGCATCAGTGAAAAAGAAAACATCCTCATCCGCTCTGCCAAGGCCGTCTATGAACCCATGCTGCGTGCCGCCATCGCCGCTCGCGGTGCCGTGGCCGCTGCAGCCGTCATCCTCGTGATGCTGTGCCTGCTGCTCGCCTCCCGCATGGGCAGCGAGTTCATCCCACGGCTCGATGAAGGCGACTTCGCTCTCCATGCCCTGCGCATCCCCGGCACCAGCCTCACGCAGGCCGTGGAGATGCAGCGCACACTGGAAGCCAAGCTCGGGCAGATCCCCGAAGTGAAGGAAATCTTCACCAAGCTCGGCACCGCCGAGATCGCCACCGATCCCATGCCGCCCAGTGTCGCGGATTGCTTCATCATGATCAAACCGCGCAAAGACTGGCCCAACCCAGATATGCCGAAAGCAGAACTGGCGGAGAAAGTCATGGCCGCTGCCAAGTCGGTGCCGGGCAACAACTACGAACTGCTCCAGCCCATCGAAATGCGCTTCAACGAACTCATCGCCGGTGTCCGCAGTGACGTGGCCGTGAAGGTCTTTGGCGACAAGATGGAAGTCATGGAGGAAACCGCCGGGCAGATCGAAGACGTGCTCAAACAAGTGCCCGGCGCTGTCGATGTGAAACTGGAACAAACCACCGGCCTGCCCGTGCTCACCATCGCCATCGACCGTCCCATGATCGCCCGTTACGGCCTGAACATCGCCGACGTGCAGGAGGTCATCGAGATCGCCATCGGCGGCAAGGAAGCCGGACAAATTTTCGAGGGCGACCGTCGCTTCGCCATCCTCGTGCGCCTGCCTGAAAAGCTGCGCACCGACCTCGAAGCGCTCAAACGCCTGCCCATCCCGCTGCCACAAAAAGCAGAGGCTGACGCCAAACTCACCCGCATCGCCTACCAGCCAAAGAGCAGCGTCGCCACCGCCGACACTATCCCGCTCGGTGAGCTAGCCGAGTTCACCCTCGCTCCCGGCCCGAACCAAATCAGCCGCGAGAACGCCAAGCGCCGCGTCGTCGTCACCGCCAATGTGCGCGGTCGCGACATCGCCAGCTTTGTCGGTGAAGCACAAAAGCGCATCGCCGAAGAAGTCACCGTGCAGCCCGGTTACTGGATCAGTTGGGGCGGACAATTTGAAAACCTCATCTCCGCCAGCCAGCGATTGAAGATCGTCGTGCCCGTCGCGCTGCTGCTCATCCTCATCCTCTTGTTCAGCGCCTTCGGTTCCGTCAAAGACGCGCTGCTCATCTTCACCGGCGTGCCCATGGCACTCACTGGCGGCATCATCGCGTTGTGGTTGCGCGACATCCCGCTCTCCATCTCCGCCGCTGTCGGCTTCATCGCTTTGTCAGGCGTGGCCGTGCTCAATGGCGTCGTCATGATCAGCTTCATCAGAAAGCTCATCGAAGACGGCATGGGATTGGATGCTGCCATCCTCAGCGGCTCCCTCACCCGCCTGCGCCCCGTGCTCATGACCGCCCTCGTTGCCAGCCTCGGCTTCGTCCCCATGGCCCTCGCCACCGGCCCCGGAGCCGAAGTCCAGCGCCCCCTCGCCACCGTCGTCATCGGCGGCATCCTCAGCTCCACACTGCTAACACTGCTCGTGCTGCCAGCGCTGTATCGCATGTTCAATCGCGTCACTCCACGCAAAGAAGCCCCCGCAAGCGTCAATGCCTAACCTCAACCACCCAAACCTATGACTGACATCACTCAAATCATCCAAAGTGGCAGCGCCCATGCGTGGCTCTACATCCCCGTCGCCATCCTGCTCGGTGCTCTCCATGGACTGGAGCCGGGGCATTCCAAAACGATGATGGCCGCCTTCATCATCGCCATCCGTGGCACCGTCTGGCAGGCCGTGCTGCTGGGCCTCTCCGCCGCCATTTCTCACTCGCTGCTCATCTGGATTCTTGCCGCGCTCGCCCTGCATTACGGCGGGCAATGGAACGCAGAGCACACCGAGCCTTACTTCCATCTCGCCTCCGCCGCGATGATCTTCGCGCTCGCCGTGTGGATGTATCTCCGCACCCGGCGCGAAGTCGCCGAAGCCCACGCGCACGATCACCGCGATGGTCACGACCACGACCACACGCACGAGCAACCTGCCAAAGTCGAAACGAGTGAACCCGACCAATGGCAGGCTCATTCGCACTCCCACACTGCCGCTCCGCGTCTGCTCACGGGTGAAACGATGACCGCCAGCGGCCTCATCCTGCCCGCAGGCATGACCACACCCGCCGCCGTGCCCTCCAGCAGCGGCAAACAAGGCCCGCATGGCGGCATGTTGCTCGATACCGGCCACGGCTGGCTGGAAGTCTGCATCTTTGAGACCGGCGTGCCGCCGCGCTTCCGCATCTATCCCTGCAAAGCCAACGGTGAAACCGTGCCTCTGCCCAAAGGCACGCAGCTCGGCATCGAAACCGCCCGCCTCGATGGCCGCACCCAGAAGTTCGCCTTTGAAGCCAAAGACACCTTCTGGGAAGCCACCAGCGAGCTGCCAGAGCCGCATGAGTTTCTTGCCGTTGTGAGTCTCGGCCATAGCGACCACGCCCACACCTATCGTCTGCGCTTCACTGAGGAGCACCACGGCCACAGCCATGCCCCCGTCGCTGTCGAAGAACCCGAAGACGACGGCGTGGAATACCAAGACGCCCACGAACGCGCTCACGCGCAGGACATTGCCAAGCGCTTCGCCAACCGCACCGTCACCACGCCGCAGATTGTCTTGTTTGGCATCACCGGCGGCCTCATGCCCTGTCCTGCTGCCTTCACGATCTTGGTCGTGTGCCTTCAAATCAAAAAGGTCGTGCTCGGCTTCGCCCTCGTCGCCGCCTTCAGCTTCGGCCTCGCCCTCACGATGGTCGTCGTCGGAGCCTTGGCCGCATGGAGCGTCAACCACGCCCAGAAACGATTCAGCGGCTTCGGCGAATGGATGCGCCGCGCCCCCTACATCTCCTGCGCCCTCCTCGTGCTCCTCGCCTCCTTCATGGCATGGCAGGGCTGGCAGGGACTCTCGCAGCCGCACGTTCACTGAATTCACATGGTCGCTTCACGCTGGATCACCCTCAGGGAAAATAAAAATTGAATAAAACCAGCCACGAGCACATCTTATCCCGTCCCATGTCTTCTCTCTGCAAACGCATCCTCCCTACGCTGGCCGTTCTGGTCGTGGCGTGTGCGCAGGTGTTTGGGGTGCAGCGCGGGTATGCCTGTGCTCACGGTGAGGAAACCCTGGAGACGAAGTCGGAGCACTGCCATCGAGTGATCGTGGATGACCACGCTGATGAGGTGCCCTGCGAAGAATCCTCCGGCAAGGAGTGCGGCGACCAGGGCGAGAAGGAGCATCATGCGCCGCTGAGCGTGGACATGCAGGCCGCGCCATCGAGTCTGGCAGCAGTCGCTATTCCGGTCTTTGTGGCGGTGCAGCTCGCCGAGCTACCGGTGCATGAGTGGGCGCTGATGCTCACGCTCGTGGAAGATGTTTCAATGAAGACGCCCCTGGACACCGGGGGAGACAGTCCGCCATCTGCCGCTGTGCAGGTGGCGCGTTGCATGGTGATTTTGGTTTGAGGCAGGCTGCCAGCGCTGCCGTCCACGACTGACGGCTGAGGCTCACTGGCATTTCCTTTTGCACTTCCAGGCATGGCCTGTCCACGCCTGCAAACCTCAACCCACCACCCTTCTCATGCTACGTTCCATTTCTCTCACCTTCTCGTTGTTCCTGGCGGCTGTTTCGTCTGCTCCGGCCCTCACTCTTTCTCTCTCCGACATCGGGCCGCGTGTCCGTGCGGCTCATCCCTCGCTGAAAGCCGCCCGCATGGCGGTGGAGGAGGCACGGGGGCGGCAGCTTGGCGCGGGTCGGCTCTCGAATCCTTCGGTCGGTCTGGACACCCGCAATGAAACTTACCTCTCGCCGGGCGAGGTCATGTTTTCACTCGATCAATCCTTCCCGATCACCAAGCGCTTGCGGCTGGAGAAGCAGCTCACCGCGCAGCTCGTCACTGCGGCGGAGCTGGAGGTGCGGGACGCCGAGAGGCGTTTGATTTCCGAGGCGCAGACTTTGGCGGTGCAGGTGCTCGCCATCGAGCAACAGAGGAGTTTGCGCAAACAGCAGACGGAGCTGGCGACGAAGCTCTCCGAGTTCGTGACCGGACGCGCCAAAGCAGGTGAACTCTCCGCTCTGGATGCTGCACAGGCCCAGGTGGATGCCCAGCGTCTCATCGTGGAGGCCCGCAAGCTGGAAGGCGAGAGCCGCAGCCTGCTAGGCACCCTGAAGCCCATGCTGAACCTCGATCCTGACGACTCGCTGTCGATCTCAGGTGCCCTCCCAGAAATGGGCGTGCCGGGCAAAGGAGCGAGCTGGATGATGCGGGCCGACTATCAGCTCGCCGAGGCCAAGGTCATCGCTTCTCAAACCGACATCAGCCTCGCCAAAGCCAACAAATGGCAGGACGTGAACGCGGGCATCTTCGCCGGGCCAGAGACTCAGAACGCCCCAGGTGATGATCGCCGAACCAATGGGGTGATCGGTTTCCGCATCTCGCTTCCACTGCCGTTCTGGAACAAGAACGAGGGGCAGATCGCAGAGAAGACCGCCGCCGCAGAGCGTGTGCGTTTGGAACAAGCGGCCCTCGCCAAGCAAATCCGCAGCGATGCGGAGAATGCACGGAAAGACATGCAGACCAGCTACGATCTCGCCCACGAGACTCGCGACAAGCTGCTGCCGCTCGTGATTGAGCAAACTGGCAAGCTCGAAAAGGCCTACGAAAGCGGCCAGACCGACCTGCTCACCATTCTCCGCGCTCGCGAGCAGCGCCTGCAACTCGAAGCCGCCGCGCTGGACGCCGTGCGGGACTTTCACCTCGCCCGCATCCGCTACGAGGCCGCCATCGGCAAGCACGCCCCGGCCACACCTGCACCCAAACCCGTCCGCTAATCTTCCATCTTCCATCTCATCATGAAACGACCCCTGGCTCATTTATTCCTCTGTCTGTCATTGACCGGCATCACCGCTGCCGCCGAAGACGCCAAACGCGCCGCCAACACCGTCGTGCTGGATGAAACCGGCGTGAAAAACCTCCGCATCGAGACTGTCGAAGTCGAGGAAACCGACTTCGAGGCCACCATCTTCTCTCTGGGCCGGATCGAGGCCATTCCCAGCAAAGTTGCCGCTGTCAGCAGCCGCATTCCGGGGCGTATCATCGAGCTGAAACTCACGCCCGGAGACACCGTGAAAGCAGGCGACGAAGTGGCGAAGGTGGAGAGCCGCCAGCCGGGCGATCCGCCGCCGGTGATCTCGCTCAAGGCACCGCTCAGCGGACTCGTCACTCATGTGGATGCACGGCTTGGCGATCCTATTGACCCTGAGAAGGCGATGCTGGAGATCACCGACCTCAGCGAAGTCTATGCCGTGGCTCGTGTGCCGGAGCATCAGGCAGGGCGCATGAAAACGGGCACCGTGGCGCACATCAAAGTCGCGGCACTGCCGAATGAGAAGTTCGATGGCGAGCTGTTGCGTTTCGGCACCAGCGCGGACAAGGCCAGCGGCACCATTGATGCGATTTTCCGCCTGCCGAACACCGGCGGCCAGCTCCGTGCAGACATGCGGGCGGAGTTCAGCATCGTCATGAGCAAACGAGCAAATGTCGTCAGCGTGCCACGTGCCGCTTTGCAGGGTGAGGGCGGCAACCGCTTCGTCTATGTAAAGGACTTCGATCTGGCGAACGCCTTTGTGAAAACGGCTGTCACTGTTGGTGAGATCAATGACCGCTTTGTCGAAATCCTCAGCGGCCTGCTGCCAGCGGATGAAGTGGTGACTCGCGGTGCTTATTCGCTCTCCTTTGCCGGAGCCAGCAGTGTCTCGCTCAAAGAGGCGCTGGATGCCGCGCACGGCCATGAACATGCTGCCGATGGTGGTGAGCTGACACCCGAGAAAAAAGCCGAGATGGCCGCACAAAAGGGTGGTGGCGACGGGCATGGACACAGCGAGGAAGAAGGTGCCAGCCCGCTGTGGAAGTATGGCTGCGGTGTTTTGTTTGTGCTCCTGCTGCTCGCCATCTTCACGAAGAAAAGCCGCCCTGACGCTGACGAAGCACCCACCCCAAAACACACTGAAAAGGAGGCCGCGTAAGCCATGCTCAACAAAATGATCCAGTGGGCGCTCGCCAGTCGGGCGCTCATCATCGGGGCCGCACTCATCCTCATGGTGATGGGTTTGAAGACAGCCACCGAGCTGCCCGTGGAGGTGCTGCCAGACCTCACCAAGCCCACCGTCATCATTTTGACGGAATCTCCCGGCCTCGCGCCGGAGGAAGTGGAGACGCGTGTAACCCAGCCCATTGAAACAGCTCTCATGGGCGTGGCTGGGCTGACTCGCCTGCGCTCGAACTCTGACGTGGCTCTGTCCCTCGTGTATGCCGAGTTCGGCTGGGACATGGACATCTACCGGGCACGCATGTTTGTGCAGGAGCGGCTACAGGCCGCGCGCGGCCAGCTTCCCGAGGGCGTGCAGCCCTTCATGACTCCGGTGGCATCCCTCATGGGCGAGATTTTGCTCGTCGGTGTGCGCTCCACCATCAAGGAAGGCGAGCCGGGCTACCTGCCGCCGCGTGAGGTGCGCTCGCTGGCGGATTGGACGATCATGCGTCGTCTGAAAAGCGTTCCCGGCATTGCTGAAATCCTCAACATGGGCGGCGGTGTGAAGCGCATCGAAATCCAGCCTGATCCCTTCAAGATGCAGGCCAATGGTGTCAGCTTTGACGAGCTGGAGCAGGCCGCCACCGAGGCTGCCAGCACCACCACGGGCGGCTTTATCAATACCGGCTCCACCGAGATCATGGTGCGCAATCTCGCCATGACCGTCGAGCTGGATGACATCGCCCGCACGTCCATCAAGAAGGTCAATGACCGCCCCATCTCCATCGGTGACGTGGCAAATGTGGTCTGGGGCATTGAGCCGATGCGCGGCGATGCCACTGTCAGCCAGACACCGGAGAAATCACCAACCTATGGGGTGATCATGTCTATCACCAAGTCTCCCGGCTTTGATACTCGTGCGCTGACGGATCAGGTCAAAGCGGCGCTGCAAGAACTCAATGCCAGCTTTCCGCCGGGTGTCGAGACCACGCTGCTCTTCCAGCAAAAGGACTTCATTGATAACGCCATCGGCAATCTCACCGAGGCCATTCGTGATGGGGCCATCATGGTCACGATCATCCTGTTCCTGTTTCTGCTGAACTTCCGCACCACTTTCATCACGCTGATGGCCATGCCGCTTTCGTTCGGGATCACCATGCTCGTCTTCCTCTGGATGGGTATCAGTGTGAACAGCATGACCCTTGGCGGACTCGCGGTCGCTATCGGGATGGTGGTGGATGACGCCATTGTGGATGTGGAGAACGTCTTCCGCCGTCTGCGGGAAAACGC
The DNA here is from genome assembly GCA_046051905.1 of Verrucomicrobiota bacterium. Lineage (GTDB taxonomy): Bacteria > Verrucomicrobiota > Verrucomicrobiia > Verrucomicrobiales > Verrucomicrobiaceae > Prosthecobacter. Next base: position 6,465 of record JBJONJ010000376.1, on the reverse strand, counting down.
AGCCCTGCCTCACCCGCACCCGAAGTTGCAGGTCATCGGCAGAGCCTCCGGCGAGGTGCGAAACTCCATCCTCTACGCCACCGTTCTCATCATCCTGGTGTTCCTGCCGCTGCTGGGATTGACGGGGGTTGAGGGCAAGCTGTTCGCTCCCATCGCCATCGCCACGATCATTTCGATGATCGCGTCCTTCATTGTCTCGCTCACTGCCATTCCCGTGCTGTGCTCGATTCTGCTGAATCCCAAGCACGGCCACGAGCACAAAGACGGCTTCCTCACCCGTGGCATGAAGTGGCTGCTGGAAAACACCCTGCTGCGCTTCGGCCTCAGCCAGCCGCTCGTCATGCTCGGCATCGTGCTGATGATCGTCATCGCGGCGTTCTCGCTCTATCCGAAGATGAACAAGGACTTCCTGCCTAAGTTCCAGGAAGAAACCGCGCTCGTCGCTGCCACCGCCGCCCCAGGCACCTCGCTGGAGGAGATGAACAAAATCTCCGATGTGCTGGAGCAGCAGATTCTCTCCGTCGAAGGCGTCTCCAAAGTGGGGCGGCGTCTGGGCCGTGCGGAGCGCGGCGATCATGTGGTGCCAGTCTCCACCGCCGAGTTTGACGTGGATTTCCGCAAAGGTGAGGGAGATGGCGAGGGCCATTCCAAAGAAGGCCGTGGCCGCAAAGAAATCATCGCCGACATCACCAAAAAGCTCAAAACAGTGCCCGGTGTTTTCGCCGTCGTTAGCGGCCCGCTCGCCGACCGCATCGGCCACATGATGAGCGGCGTTTCCGCGCCTGTTGCCATCAAGGTCTTCGGCCCTGATCTCGAAAAGCTGCGCCAGCTCGGCATTGAGATTCAAACCATCGCCAAGACCATTCCAGGCTTTGAGGATTGCAAACTCGACCAAACCTCATCCATCCCGCAACTCCGCATCGAGGCCGACCGAGATCGCGCCAAGGCCTATGGCATCGCCCCCGGCAAGCTCAACGAACAGCTCTCCGCTTTGATCGGTGGCAAAGAAGTCGCCGAGCTGCGTGAAGGCCAGCGCCGAGTGAGCCTCGTCACCCGCCTGCCTGTCGAGTGGCGCGACTCACCGGACAAGATCGCCGAGCTGCCCATGGAGGCCGGTGAAGGTCAGCGCATTCCGCTTTCCCTCGTCGCCGATGTGCGTGAGGCCAAGGGGCCGAACGTCATCTTCCGCGAGAACTCGCAGCGCCGCTTCGCCCTCGCCATCAAGCCCACCGTGCAGGACGTGTCCAACCTTGTCGTCAAACTGCGGGATGAAGTGACCGCCAAAGTGAAAATGCCCGAAGGCTACTTCGTCACCTTCGAGGGCGAGTTCCAGGCGCAGAAGGAGGCCACGCAGCGCATCGCCATCTTCACTCTTGTGGTGCTCGCCGTCATCGCCTTCCTTCTCTATGGCTACTTCCGCACGCCATTCTTCGCCCTTCAGGTGCTCTGTGACATCCCGCTCGCTCTCGTCGGCGGCCTCGTCTTCACCTACTTCAAGCTGAACAACATCAGCATCGCCACCCTCGTCGGCTTCATCGCCGTTGCCGGTGTCGCCGCTCGAAACAGCATCATGCTCATCAGCCACTACCTGCACCTCATGCAGCACGAGGGCGAGGGCTTCACGAAGAAGATGGTCATTCGCGGCACCAAGGAACGACTCGTCCCTGTGCTCATGACCGCGCTCGCCGCAGGCATCGGCCTCATCCCCCTCGTGCTCGCTGCCGATCAGCCGGGCAAGGAAATCCTCCATCCTGTCGCCGTCGTCATCGTCGGCGGCCTCGTCACCAGCACCCTGCTCGGCCTCGGCGTCACGCCCACGGTGTTCTACACCTTCGGGCGCAAAGCCGCCGCCACTGCCATCGAGAATGATGCTCCCGCCTCACATTGACCCAACCCTTTCCGAATCGGCGGGGGCCACCGCTTCCGCCGCCGAGGCAAAACCAAACCGAACCCAAGCAAAACACACAACCCAAGCCCATGAAATCCAAACTCATCACCACTCTTCTCACCCTCGCGCTCGCTTTTAGCGTCAACGCGGCTGACAAAGACAAGCACGACCACGAGGAACACGCTGGCAAAGCCGGTCCCACCGGCGGCAAGCTCATCACCGAGGTCGAGCCCCACGTCGAGTTCTTCGTGAACAAAGACAAGAAAGTCGAAATCCGCTTCATCGACGACGACATGAAAGTCGTCGCCCCAGGCGAGCAAGTCATCAGCGTCACCCTTGGCGACCGCTCCTCCCCTACCAAGCTGAGCTTCACCAAGGAGGGCAACATGCTGATCTCTGACAAAGCCGTCCCCGAAGGCAACGACCTCCCCACCGTGGTGCAGATCAAGGCCAAGCCGGACGCCAAGTCCGTCACCGAGAAGTTCAACCTGAACCTCAACGACTGCCCCACCTGCAAGAACAAGGAATACGCCTGCACCTGTGCGCATGGTGAGGAGGAGAAGAAAAAGTAACCCTTCACCCGCGTCCGCCACAGCATCGCTCCGCCGTGAGAGCGGTGCTGCTGGCCGGGCAGCCATGACCATGAACATGTTCATCAAAATCGCTCTTTTTTCTGCCATCACTGGCCTGTTCCTTTCATCCACCGCCAGCGCGATTCGCCCGATGGGCACCACAATGACGGGTGTCGTCCAGTCTGTCGATCATTCCACGCGCTGGATCACTTTTGCGCAGGATGGTGGCCCGGTGCGCCAGTTTGTTTACTCGGAGTGGGCCAAATTTTGGCACGATGAGACGGAAGCGCTTCCAGCCCACTTGAAGCCGGGCATGAGGGTTCAGATCAAGCTCCACAACCCGCTTATCGGCCCGGACTTCGTGCGCCAGATCGTGCTGCTTCACCCTGCCTACGAAACTGGCATCAAAGGCCGCAAGTAAGCCCACCAACACCATGCAAGATGAACCTCCCTCTTCACTCACGCCCATGGCGAAAGGGGCGGTTTACTTGTCTCTTGCCGCATTGGTCATCTTCATGGCCGGTTTGTTGACCGGCACCCTCAGTCATCATCGCCCTGGTGAAGAGACTGGCGACATGATCGCTTTTGCCCTCTGCCGCATCATCAGTCCAATTTTAGTCTTCAGCGGCTGGCTGACGGGTTTTGTCGCCGTGCTGCGACGCCCCAGAGGACCGGCGTGGAGCGCCGTCACCGTCATGGTGCTCATCCTCATCTTCCTGCTGCTGCTCTGCTACAGCGCTTGGCGTGGCACCGCTGCTTTTCACCCCACCATGCCATGAATGTGCTTGTCGAGTATTTCAGCAGCGCCGGAGGAATCCTGTATTTCCTGGCCCCGCTGCTGCTTGGCGTGGTTCATGGCATTGAACCGCTTCACTCAAAGACGGTTCTGGCCTCCATGCTCGTTTCCACGAAAGGAGGCTTGTGGCAGGCATCCCTGCTAGGAATCTCCGCTGCTCTCTCTCATACTGTGACGATCTGGGTCATTGCCATGCTGGCCACGCACTATGGCAGCCATTGGAAGCTCGGTCGTCTCCAGCCATGGTTTGAGATGTTTTCAGCCATGGTGACTTTAGGAGTGGCGGTCTGGATGTTCATCCGCACCCGGCAAAACGTCCGCAAAGCCGAGGCGCTCGCGATTTGGGGCGGTGGCACAGCCGATGAAAACGCAGAAACACAGGACTTCACCGTGGAAGTGGAACGTGTTCAGCGATCTTCCACGGCGCAAATGATTCTGCTCGGCGCGGTGACAGGGATGATGCCCTGTCCGCTGACTTTGGGCATCCTCATGGCATGTCTTCAATCCGGGCGGCTGGTTCTCGGTTTGGCCGTCGCGACTTGTTTCAGCATCGGCCTGGCTTTGACCATGGTGATCGCGGCGGCGCTCGGTGCTTGGGGAATGCGCAGCGTTTGGCACTTCAACGCGGCGGCCTCTGCGCTGCGCATCCGCGCCGCCTATCTCACCTGCCTTTTGCTGGCCGCCCTGGCGGCGCTCATCGCCATCCAGGCATGGCCGAAGTTTTTCCAACCCTAAACCACACCATGATCAACCGAACCACATCCACCCACAGCCGCCGGAGTTCCCTCCGCCGGATTACCGCCCACATCGTCTGCATCTTGCTCACCACCACAGGTGCGGCGCTCGCCGACAATGTGATCAAGCTCCAGGTTGCCGCCAAGAGCGAGCACAACGACCCCAAAGGCAAAGACCCGCAGGAGGTGCAGAGCCGCTGGCTGGAAATCTCCGCCACCGCCTTTCATCTCGAAAAACCTGCCGCCGTGCGCCTCGAATGGGCTTTCTTTGGCGACAACCTCGACTCGGACAAGGTGGTCAAGCATGGCAGCGGCACGGAGAATGTGGAGCTGGCGCAAAGCAAAAAAGCCGATGTGAAGACCAAGTCCGTCAACTTCACCTTCACGCCGCGCCATTCTGTCCGCACCGGTAGCGGCAAACGTGCCCGCGTTAAAGTCATTGAGGCCACCGGCGTCCGCTATCACGCCTGGGGCGTGCGGGCCTTTGTGGACGGCAAGCTCGCCGGTGAAGCCTACAGCTCACCAAGCATTCAAAAACTCATGGGCGGCACTGACTAAACCGCATGAGGCATTCTTCCCCATCGAAGCAAAAACCCGCCGGAGCATCCATTCTCCGACGGGCTTGTTTGGAAACAGGGATTCCACTCCCTGGGTTAGTGACGCCCGGAACGGCCGCCAAAGTCGAAATGAAAGCCTGGCAGGCTGATGTGAGAACCACCACGGCTGCCGTAGCTGGAGCCATGACCGGAGTTGTGACCACCACCATGACTGGAACTCGAACGGCAACTGTGCCCCACGGTGCGCCAGGCATAGACGGGTTCACCGCAGTTGTTGCGGCCCGCATACACGCGCTCGCGATACACGGACGACCCGCAGGAGGTGCAGGCGTGCGAGTAGCTGCGGCTGGAGGAGTGATGCTGATCACTCGCTTGCACAGCGGCAGGAGTGAAGACAGCAAAGCTGGCCGTGACGGCCAGGAGGGTGATGAGCTTGTTCATTGTGAGTTAGGTTTGATTCGTTGCCGCCAAATGGCGGCTTATCTCAACAGACGAAACCCCGTTGGAACTATTCAGCAGCAACCCATTTTTTGAGCCATGAGAACCGAACACCACGACGAATCTGAATCCAAATCCTGCGGCTCCTGCGAGCACGGCCATGACGACACACCGCTGCCGCGTAATGCGCTCGTCATCGCCTCCGGTGCCTTGCTGGGAGCTGGGATGCTTTTGCAATGGCTCAAGCTCGGACCATCGCCGCTCCACACGAGTTGCTATGCCCTTGCCACACTCGCGGGAGGCTTGCTCGTCTTCCCCGCAGCATTCAAAGCGCTGAGAAAACGGCGGCTCGACATGAACGTGCTCATGACCGTGGCCGTCACCGGCGCATGGCTCGTGGGTGAAGGCGCGGAAGGAGCCGCCGTGGTGTTTCTCTTTGCGCTGTCAGAGCTGCTGGAGTCCTGGAGCGTCGGCAGAGCGCGGCGTGCCATCGCCGCGTTGTTAAAACTCACGCCTCAGACCGCGCTCGTGCGCGGAGCCGATGGCGTTACCAAAGAAGTGCCTGTGGCAGAAGTCACCATCGGCAGCGAGATCAGTGTGCGCAGCGGCAGCAGCATTCCGCTGGATGGTGAGGTCATCACTGGAGCCTCTTCCGTCAATCAAGCGCCCATCACCGGCGAATCCGTGCCGGTGGAGAAGCAGCCCGGCGATCCCGTCTTCGCGGGCACCATCAATGGTGAAGGCTCCCTCACCGTGCGTGTCACCAAAGCGTCCAGTGACAGCACGCTCGCCCGCATCATCCAGCTCGTGGAGGAAGCCGAGGAACAGAAAGCTCCCACGCAGCGCTTCGTGGACAAGTTCGCCACCATCTACACGCCCGCCGTGTTCGTGGTCGCGCTGTTGGTTGCCTTGTTCCCACCGTTCCTCATGGGCGGCGCGTGGTCGGAGTGGACGTATCGCGCCCTCGTGCTGCTGGTCATCGCCTGCCCCTGTGCGCTCGTCATTGCCACCCCCGTCTCCATCGTCTCCGGCCTCACCGCACTCGCACGGCGCGGCGTGCTCATCAAAGGCGGTGCGTATCTGGAAGCCGTCGGCAAGCTGCGTGCCCTCGCCGTGGACAAGACCGGCACCATCACGCAAGGCAGGCCGCAAGTCACCGGCGTCATCCCCATCGGTGACATGACCGAAGAAGAAGTGCTGCGCCGCGCTGCTGCCATTGATGCGCATTCGGAACACCCGCTGGCAAAAGCCGTCGTCATCGCCGCCCAAGCCAAAAGCATCACCTGGGCGGAATCCACCCAATACCAATCCGTCACCGGACGCGGAGCCACCGCCGTCATCGACGGCCACCCGCACTTCATCGGCAATCACAAGATGGCGCACGAACTCGGCATCTGCTCACCCGAGATCGAGGCCCGGCTCACCGAGATCGAAAACAAAGGCCAGTCCCTCGCCATCCTCGGCCACACCCCGCATGAAG
>JBJONJ010000375.1:0-6835 GCA_046051905.1 Verrucomicrobiota bacterium | reverse complement strand
CCAACTCGGGGAAGGTGTGTTGACTCATAATCTGCTTTCCCTCGCGTTTTGAGGGTCGGCATAGTCCCACCGATGGAGGATATAGCAAGGTGTTTGATGCCTGGCAGCGTTCTGATCACGGCGGCGGCAGCTCGCCGATGCGCTTCATGACGTCGTTGGCAAGCTCTTGATACAGCTCGCGGCCGGCTTCCTTGTAGGAGGCAAGATCGGGCTGCCACGGTTCGCCGACGACGAGGGTGACCTTGGCCGGCTTGATGAACCAGCTGCCGCGCGGAAAGCATTCGTAGGTGCCAAAGAGACGCACGGGCAGCACCGGGGCCTGCGATTTGGCGATGAAAAGGCCAACGCCGGCCTCCGCAGACTGCAAGCCCCCGGTGGGACTGCGTGTGCCCTCGGGAAAGATGAGCACCTTTTTGCCCTCGCGGAGCAGGCGGATGGTTTGCTTCAGCGAGGAGGCGTCCGGTTTGTCGCGGTCGATGGGGATGGCCTGCCAGCGGCGAAGCACCCAGCCCGCCAGCGGGTGGTCAAAGAGCGTCTTGCGGGCAAAGTAGTGGATGGCCTCATCAAAGGCCTGGCCGACGAAGGGCGGATCGAGAAAGCTCACATGATTGCAGGCGATGAGGGCCTGTCCGGGCACCTGCAAACGCTCCGCGCCGATGACGCGGAAGTCGGTGAACCCACGCGCCACCTCGCGGAAGAAGCGACGGCCTATCCTGTAAACAATGTCCATTCGGGAGAAAGAGTCGGCGAGGCTAGGCTGGGATTAAAAACTCGCAAGAGGGCGTTCCGAAGCGCTTCTTGACGCGAAAGCCGCCCGATCGCATAATTGAGAAGGAATCACCTGCACTGGCAAAGGCCGGTCTGGCGATGGTTTTCTCTTCACGATGCCCACCATGACTTTTCACCGCTTGTTGATTCTGCTCTGCCTCGCGGGTGCATGGGAACTGCCAGTCATGGCGCAGGTCATTCCCAAGGCGGAGCCGGTGCAGGACATCAACCCCAACGCTCGTTCTAAACCTGCGCCACCCACCGATCTCGATGCCTCGTGGAATACCCAGCGGGAAGCCCGCTCCCTTACCTTACAGGTGCCGGCCCCTCGCGGACAAATTGTTGACCGCAACGGGGTTCCCTATGCTCAAAACCGCATGGTAAACTATCTGGCACTTGTGATGCCCTTCATGGGCGGAGCCTCGGATGACAAGATCCTCTCCTTCGCCCGCGAGACCATCGGCAGTGCCAACCAGGCCCTCGGCAAGGCCTGGGTGGTTCCGCAGGACCGCATCCTCTCCCATTACAAAAACCGCCGCTGGCTGCCACTAGTGTTTTCCGCCACAGACGGCATCAACGAGGAGATCACCCCGGAGATGGAGAAGAAGCTGGAACCGCTGCTGGGATCCAGTCTCGTGCTGCAAGGCTCCTACATGCGCACCTATCCGCAGAACGAGCGGGCTTCTCACATCATCGGCTACACCGGCAAGAGCCGTCCGCTGCCGCTCGGCCCCATCGTGGACGGCGACCAGATCTTCGAGGAGATGGAAGGCCGCGCCGACATCGAAAAGGCCTTCGATAGCGACCTGAAGGGGCAGCCAGGCATCGTCAACGTGCTCTTCGCCCCCGATGGCAAGCGACTCGCCGAGGACGTCCGGCGCTACCCGGTGCCGGGGCGCAACGTGGTTCTCTCGATTGACTCCAGCTTTCAAATGTTTGCCGAGCAGGCGCTTCAAGAGCACGCCCGGAACGGCGGCGCCATGGTGATCATGGATGTGCAGACCGGTGATATCCTCGCCATGGCCTCCTATCCATTCTTTGACCTCAACATGTTCATCCCCGGCATCACCGGACCGAAATATGAGGCGCTGCTGAAGGATCCGAAACTGCCACTGATCGCCCGCGCCTTCCGCGGCGAGTATCCGCCCGCCTCCACCTTCAAGGCCGCCACGGCGCTCGGCATCCTCGACAGCGGCAAGGTCGATGCCAAAACCCACTTCCCCTGCTCTCCGGCGATGGAGATCGGTAACCGCGTTTTCCATAACTGGTCGAAGAACGATTTCGGCTCCATCAACGTCATCAACGCCCTCAAGTACTCTTGCAACACCTGGTTCTATGCCGCGGCCATCGAAGCAGGTGTGGATTCCATCACCGGCATGTGCTCGCGGCTTGGCTTTGGCGAGCGCACCGGAATCCCGCTGGTCGAGGGCGAGGGCTTTCTGCCCACCAACAGCATCATGATCCAGCGCCGTGGCACCAAGATCATGTCCGGCGACTTGGCGAACATCGCCATCGGCCAGGGCATGGTACTCGCCACGCCGCTGCAAGTCGCCCAGGCCATGGCCGGCATCGCCAACGGCACCCACCTGCCGCAGCCGCGCCTTGTGAAGCAGATCCAGGACTACCAGGACAACGTGATCATGGCCTACGAGCCCAAGCCGCGCAAAACCATCAACCTCAACCCCGTGCATCGCGACACCATCGTCAAAGGCATGGTGGCCGTGGTCTCCGGCGATGGCGGCACCGGCCACGCGGCAGACATCAAGCACGCCCAGATCGCCGGTAAAACCGGGACCGCGCAGTGGAAGATTGCCAAGGACCAAAATCTCGCGTGGTTCGCAGGCTTCCTTCCAGCACAGAAGCCCATGTTCAGCTTTGCCGTCGTGTATGAGGGCCGCCCTGGCGAGGATGTGAGCGGCGGGCGCAAGGCCGCGCCGATCGTCCGCGAGGTCTTCACCAAGGTCTTCGAGAAGACGCCGAAGGATGACCCGATGCTTCTCGCCATGCAAAACGTGCCGAAAAACAGCCCGATCGGCCCTGAGGACGAGGAGGAGATCCCGGAAGGCAAGCCGGTCGAGGACTCCCGACCCGTAACGCTTCAGCAGGCGGTTTATCCGGACCAACAGCCCAAAAAGGGCATCGGTGGCTTCTTCAGCCGGCTCTTTGGACGCGATTGATCCGCGGCAGCGGCAAGGCAAACCCTCCAATGAACATCCAGTCCGCCACCATCTCCGATTTCGCCTCCGACTACCAGGGCAAGCTGTGCGTGCTCGGCTGCTTTGACACGCTTTGCGCCTCCTCCTTCCCGGTCGTGCATCCGCAATGTAGCCTCTCTGTGCGCCTGGTTTTCCAGCCGGAGGATGCTGGCAAGCATGAGTTCACTGTGCGCTGCGTCGACCCCTCCGGCACCGACTGCATACCGCCCATGCCCGCGCCGGTCGAAGTCACCTTCAACTCGAGCTTCATTCCCTTCGTCTCGCGCAATATCGTCATCACCCTCCAGCGGGTAAAGTTCGAGCGCCAGGGGCTTTACCGCTGGGTCGTCGAGCATCAGGGCAAAACGATCGCTAACATCCCCCTGAGAGTCACGCAGTTTGACGGCTCCCGTGGAGCCATCGGGCCCGCCGGCTAGCTTGAGGCATCCTCCAATCTCCGAAGATATCTTCCTGCCATGTCCACCACCGCCCAGCCAAAAGCCAGCTCTGAATCCAGCACTGCCGAGGGTTCCCCGGTGCGCCAGCTCACCGTCTTCCTGCAAAACCGGGTTGGCGCCCTCATGGCCCTCGTGAAGCTGCTCGGAGACCACCAGATCGCCGTGCTCGGCCTCTCGCTTCAGGACAGCACGGAACTCGCCATCGTGCGCCTCATCCTTAGCGCCCCGGACGATGCGCAGATGGTCTTTATCGAAAAAGGCATTCCTCATACCATTCTGCCCGTCACCGTCATTGAGTTGAAGGAAACGGAGACTTCGCTGCCACAGGCCCTTTCCGCCCTACTCGGCGCCGAGATCAACATCTCCTTTAGCTACCCGCTGCTCATCCGCCCCGGTCAGAATCCTGTGCTCGTGCTGCATCTCGACACCGCGGAATTTGGTGCGGAGGTGCTCGGCAAGGCCGGCTTCAAGGTGCTCAAGCAGGAAGACCTCAGCAGGTAATTCATCCTTCGGATCACCATCCGGAATTCGACATTCGTCATTCCGTCCTTGCCCCTGCCCCCGCCCTCGCCACACATCCACGTGTGTCTGACCACCACGCGCCGCTGATCGATCGGGTGCGCTTGCGCTCCAACCAATGGCGCAAGCTGCGTTCCATCGTTCTCAATCTCAGCACGCTCGACACCTTCTACGGCAAGCGCTTTCGTGAAACCGGCGTCCGTGTCAGCGGCATGAACCGCCTGGAGGACTTCTCCAAAATGGTCCCCTTCACGACGAAGGCGGAGATCCAGGCCGATCGGGATGCGCACCCGCCCTTCGGCACGAACCTCACCCGCGCCGTCACCCAGTACACCCGCTTCTGCCAGACCAGCGGCACCTCCACCGGCAAGCCCATGGCCTGGATCGACACGCCGGAGAGTTGGGAGGCCATGCTCGTCTGCTGGCGAAAAGTGTTTGAAGCCGCCGGCCTCGTCAAAGGCCGTGACCGCATCTGCTTTGCTTTCTCCTTCGGCCCCTTCCTCGGCTTTTGGACGGCTTTCGAGGCAGCTTCCAAAGACTACATGGTCCTGCCCGCCGGTGGACTTTCCAGTCAGGCACGGCTCGAAATGATGGCCCGCTATGGGGCCACCGTGCTCTGCTGCACGCCCACCTACGCACTGCGCCTTGGTGAATTGATCGGTGAGGCCTCCGGCGTCGAGCGTATGAGTCTGCGCATTCAGAAAATCATCGTTGCTGGCGAGACCGGCGGCAGCGTGCCTGCCATTCGCCAGCGTCTCGAAAAACTCTGGGACGCCCAGGTCTTCGATCACCATGGCATGACCGAGGTCGGCCCCGTCACCTTTGAATCGCCCGAACTGCCGCGACACCTCATCGTCATTGAGGAGGCCTACTTCGCCGAGGTCGTCGATCCCGCCACCGGCCTCGAAGTCGAGGACGGCCAGCACGGCGAGCTCATCCTCACCACGCTCGACCGCACCGTCTGTCCGCTCCTGCGCTACCGCACCGGCGACTACGTCAAAAAGAAGCTCCACCGCGGCCGCCTCACGCTCGAAGGCGGTATCCTCAGCCGCATCGATGACATGGTCGTCCTCCGCGGCGTAAACATCTACCCCAGCGCCATCGACGCCGTCGTGCGTGAATTCTCCGAGGTTGCCGAATACCTCGTCGAGCAGAAGAAGGTCGATGACATGGATGAGATCGAGTTGCTCATCGAAACGGACGAAAACATCGCCAAGTCTCTTCTCAAAAAGCTCGAAGCCCGCCTGCGTGACACCTTCAGCCTCCGCATCCCCGTCCGACTCGTCGAGTCGGGTTCGCTCCCGCGCCATGAGTTCAAGGCAAAGCGTTGGAGAGTGCTCTGAATCCTCGCGAACACGTCAGACGCACGTCTGTCGAATCCACCGATCATGAGTGCCGCTGACGACTTCCTCCGCATCGCCGCCGATTTCCAACTCGGCAGCCTCGAAACCGAAATGCAGCACCCGCTGACGACGGATCTCTCCCGCCTCGCCAACGAAAATCTACCCGAAGCCCTGCGCCTCATGCGCGAGGTCGATCTCCTCGCGTTGAAACGATTCGAAAACGCCCGCGAAGGCCTCATCGCTCTTGCCACCGCCATTCGCGATGCCTTTGCGAAAGGCAAACGCGTCTATCTCTGCGGCTGCGGCGCCACTGGCAGGCTCTCGCTCAGTCTCGAAATCTTCTGCCGGCAAGGCGTGCTCCCCTGGCCGCGTGAGGACAGCGTCCGCGCCTTCATGGCTGGTGGCGATCTCGCCCTCATCAAGGCCATCGAGACCTTCGAGGATCATCCCGAGTATGGCGCACGGCAGCTTGAAGAGCTCGGCTTTGAAGACGGTGATCTCCTCATCAGCCCCACCGAAGGCGGCGAGACGCCGTGGGTCATCGGAGCCACCGAACGCGCCACCGAGCTTTCCTGCACGCCGCCGTGGTTCCTCTACTGCAATCCCGATGACGTGCTCTGCCGCGCTGCCGAGCGATCCCGCCGCGTCCTTGAAAACCCACGCATCCACAAGCTGAACCTCGCCGTCGGACCCATGGCCATCAGCGGCAGCACCCGCATGCAGGCCAGCACCGTGCTCGAGGCCGCCATAGGCTTCGCTTTGCTCCACGCCCAAAATCCCGCGCAAGCCTTCGACGAGGTCAAAAACCTCCAAAAGCTTGTCGAAGCCCACGACGGCCAGTTTCTCGCTCCCTTCATCGAAAGCGAATCTACGCTCTACGCCCAAAACGGCCATCTCATGTATGACGGCGGTCCCTTCGGCATCACCATCGTCACCGATACCACCGAGCGTGCGCCCACCTTCAGCCTCGCCGCCTTTGAAAAGCAGGACGATCCCCACGCGCCACTCTCCTGGTGCCATTTTTATCTTCCTGACGCACCCGATGCTCTCACTGCTTGGCATCGCCTTCTGGGCCGCGAACCCCGCACCCTCGAATGGCCGGAAGTCCGTCACCTCGCCGGAGCCGAGGTGCTCCGCTGCTACGACATGTCCCAAAACGTCGCCGCCATTCGCCAGCGTCGTCTCGGCGGCATCGAGCAGCCCGTCTTCACCCTTCGTGGAGGCACCGGCCGCATCGAATGGCATCTCGGCGACCATCACCACATCGAAACCCTCGCCGCGCCGCTCTTCCACACGCACTTGATGCTCAAGATGTGGATCAACATCCACTCCACCCTCGTCATGGGCCGCCTGGGCCGCTACCTCGACAACCTCATGACCTACGTCAAACCGAGCAACAACAAGCTCATCGACCGCGCCGCCCGCTACGTCCGCCTCCTCGCCGAAAAACGCACCGGCGTCCTCCCGCCCTACGACACCACCATCCACGCTCTCTTCACCGAACGCGACCTCATGCAAATCGGTGAGCCCATTGTGCTGAAGACGCTGCGGC
>JBJONJ010000374.1:0-2781 GCA_046051905.1 Verrucomicrobiota bacterium | reverse complement strand
GTGGCATGACTTTTCGAACTCGCATTTTCTCCCCGGACGAGCATTCTCGCGGCGCGATTGTCCCAACCCGGATGCGTTTGCTGCTTTTGACATTCTTCTTCGCCACCTGCGTGCTTGCACGCGGGCAGTTGCGGATTGGTGCGCGGCAGTTTGACCTCTCCTCCGTCGAGCGGGGGCCGAAGGGCGAGTGGGTGCTGTATGAAAAGAACGCTCCGCGCAACGAAGGCACGCGTCGTTGGCTGACAAACCGGGTGCTGGTGGAGTTGAGGCCCGGGATGGGCACGGATGGGCTCAAAACGGCTGCGGGTGCGCTCAAGGTGGAAAAGCGCGGACGATTTGCCGTCGTGGAGTTTGGTGGAGGTGGCGATGCGGCACTTCGCGGGGCTGCGGCACTCGAAAAGCGAGTGGCGGTGCGCTCGGCCACGCCGTTGCTGGCCCGGCAGCTTTTTGCGCATGCCGCGCCGAATGATCCGCTGTTTGCGCAGCAGTGGCATCTGAAGAACACGGGGCAGGGAGGCGGCACGGCTGGTTCGGACGTGAACGTGGTCAATGTGTGGGATACGCGGCAAGGGAGCGGCGTGCGCATCGGCATCGTGGATGATGGTTTGGAGGTCACGCATCCGGATCTCGCGGCCAATGTCGATCTGGTGAACGATCGCGATTTCAATGGACTCGATGACGATCCATCACCGGGCGCGGATAACTTCCACGGCACCGCCTGCGCGGGTGTTGCGGCCGCTCGGGGCAACAATGCTCTCGGTGTCAGCGGCGTGGCACCCCTCGCGACGCTCGTTGGCCTGAAATTGATCGCGGCACCGACGACGGACGCGGATGAGGCGGATGCGTTCGCCTTCAAAAGCGATCTCATTCACATCAAGAGCAACAGTTGGGGGCCTTACGACAGCGCGTATGGCACCGGCGGCCCTGGACCGCTCAGCCAGGCCGCGATGCTCGATGCGGTGACGAATGGACGCGGTGGCAAAGGCACGATTTTCCTGTGGGCGGCCGGAAATGGCAACGGCAGCGGCGATGACTCGAATTACGACGGCTGGGCGGCTTCTCCGCTGGCGATCGCGGTCTCTGCGATCACCGAGAAAGATCGCTCCGCCTGGTATAGCGAGCCCGGGGTGAACATCCTCGTCTGCGCGCCCTCCAGCGGCGGCACGCTCGGCATCACCACGACGGATCGCACGGGCGCGGTGGGCTACAATGAAGACGGTGGCACGGTGGAGCATCCCGATCACGCCGACTTGGATTACACGAACACGTTTGGCGGCACCTCATCCGCAACGCCCGCCGTGGCCGGTGTGATCGCGCTGATGCTGGAGGCGAATCCGGCGCTGACTTATCGCGATGTGCAGGAGATTCTGGTTCGCACGGCCGCGAAGAATGATGCGTTTGATGGCAGTTGGGTCACCAATGGTGCCGGATTTCATTTCAGCGACCGCTACGGCGCAGGTCGGGTGAATGCGCAGGCTGCGGTGAACCTGGCGGCGACTTGGATAAACGTCGCGCCGGTCCAGCAGCATCAAATCGCGCAAACCGCGCTCGCGCAGGCCATTCCGGATGCGAACACCACAGGCACCTCGCGCACCTTCACGGTGCCGCTGGCCAACAATCTGCGTCTGGAGCACGTGACGGTGAAAGTGAAGGCCACGCATGGCTATGTCGGTCAATTGGAGTGGCGGCTGACCTCGCCCAGCGGTGTCACGGCGCGGCTGGCGCGCTCGCGTTTCAATGACACAAGCGCCAATCTCGATTGGACCTTCATGGCGACTCATTTTTGGGGCGAGCGCTCGCACGGCGATTGGAAACTGGAGGTCATCGATCGCACGGTGGGTGTTGTGGGCACGCTGGATGAAGCCACGATCACGTTTTATGGCACCAGCACGCCCGAGGCGCTTCCGTTGCCTGTTTTGACGTCCAATTGGATCATCGTCGGCCGTGAAGGCTGGCCGGTGGATCATCAAATGACCGCGTCGAACTTTCCCACGGGCTACGCGGCCGGTCGCTACTTTTTCAGCGGCCTTCCGACAGGTTTGACGCTCAATCCGCTCACCGGAAAGATCACCGGCACGCCGACGGAGACCGGCTTGACCGATGGTTATCAAGATGTGACCAACGCCACGGGCACGAGTAGCACCTACAGCTACTTTTTTGTGCTCGCGGCAGATTCGACGCTTTCCACAGCCTTGGAGCAGCCTGCGACGACGAAGATCGTGCCGTTTGGCTTTGGTTCGGACGCGTTTTTGCAGACCACCGTCACGCACGATGGCGTGGATGCGGTGCAGTTCGCGGATGTCGGGCATGAGGAGTATTCCGGCATCGAATTCACCGTGGATGGTCCCGCGAAACTCGCGTTTCAGTGGAAAGTCTCCTCGGAGAAAAACTACGACTACCTCGTGCTGACCGTGGATGGCTATGTGCGCGATTTCATGACTGGCGAGAAGGACTGGACGCTCAGCGAGACGGATATCGGTCCTGGCGCGCACAACGTGGACATTTACTACTTCAAAGACCAGGCCACAGAAAAAGGCCAGGACACGGGCTGGGTGGACGAAATGGTCATCACACCGATCACCAGCGCGCCCGTGGTCACTGCGGCGACGGTGAAAGCGTATGCGGGAATCGAGCTGCGGCACGCTTTGGAGGCCACGAACGCTCCCACGAGCTTTTCGGCCACAGGGCTGCCCTCAGGCCTCACGCTGCATGCGCCGACCGGATTGATTTAT
Source organism: Verrucomicrobiota bacterium (assembly GCA_046051905.1). Classification (GTDB taxonomy): domain Bacteria; phylum Verrucomicrobiota; class Verrucomicrobiia; order Verrucomicrobiales; family Verrucomicrobiaceae; genus Prosthecobacter. Next base: position 49 of record JBJONJ010000374.1, on the reverse strand, counting down.
GGCTCGGTGGCGGCTGTGGGCACTTATCCGGTTCAAATCACGGCCGAGA
>JBJONJ010000373.1:0-3192 GCA_046051905.1 Verrucomicrobiota bacterium | reverse complement strand
CTCGCGTATTGGCGCTGGGCTTTGGACAAGGCGCAGGAATGGCGGCAGCGGCGCGGTCTCGAGCGGAATCCGCATTGGGATGAAGTGCGCTGGAACCTATCGCCGTTGCCCGTGGTCGATGGCTTGTTCGTCCACTCTGCTCGCTGGCAGGACACTTACTCCAACCCCAAACGCCGCCACGAGCATCCCGATCCGGTAGGTGTCCTCGGCATGCTCCCACCCATGGAAGGAGTTGACGCCGAGATCGCGCGGCGAACGGTTGCCAAGGTGTGGACGAATTGGAAGTTGAGCTGGGGTTGGGATTTCGCCTGGCTCGCCATGGGCGCCGCCCGCACGGGTCAGCCGCAAATCGCCATTGATGCCCTGACGAGCGATGATTCGAAAAACAGCTACGGAATCGAAGGTCTCAACGGCGGCTGGTATCTCCCCGGCAACGGCGGCCTGCTCTACACCGTCGCCATGATGGCCGCTGGCTGGGACGGTGCACCCGACAAACATGCGCCCGGTTTTCCCGATGATGGAAGCTGGGTGGTGAAATGGGAGGGATTGAAGAAGGCTCCGTGAGGCATCAACCAATGAAACAAAATGCACTATTAAAGCTCATCGCCCTGCTGCTTGCGCCTATGGCCACGCTCCACACCGCCGAGGCTCGTGATCACCTCTCGCCGCATCAGCGCGTGATCTTGGAATCGAAGCCACCACCGCCGGAGGAGTATCGCTTCAGCTTTGATCTGCCTGCCGGGCCACAGTTCACCGAGGCGGAGAAGGTGGCGCAGCGGGACTTGGGCAAGGGCGTGATGCCGATGGTGATGAAGGCGTTTGAAAGCGGTGCGGAAAGCGTGCGCATCCCGCCGGGGGATTATCGCTTCGGGCAGGAGCGCTGGCAGGGGGCGAAGGTGATCTACCCGCTCGGCTTTGAGAATATGCAGCGCGATGCCGCGCATCCCTTTGTGATCGATGCCACGGGTGCGACGTTTTGGTTCGATCTCGATGACAAGCAGATGCCGCCGGGGCATCGCTGCGTGGGTTTTCGCAACTGCCGCAACATCGTGCTGCGCGGCGCGATCATCGACCGCAGAACGCGCGGCTGCATTGAGGGCCGCATCACGCGCATCGACCGTGAGGGCAATCGTTTTGAAATCCAGCCCTCGCCCGGCGTCGTCGTGCCCACGAGCTACAAGGGACACGACGAGCAGCGCTTGTTTCCCTTCAAGAGCGATGGCCGCTTCTGCGTGCCGCTCTACGACCTGCAGGCCGGTGTTCGGAAGCTGCGCTACAAAGACATCACGCCCTCCGAGGGCGGGCGTTACTGGGTGAACATGCTCGAACCGCAGCTCATGGAGCGCCTTCACGACGCGAACTGGGAGCGTGCGTATGGCGACCTCGGCGTGGTGCGTGTGGGCGACGGCCTTTCCTGCCTCTACACCGGCGCGGGAGCCATTGTGCTCGATGATTCGGCGAACATCACCCTGCACGGCGTCAGCGTTTATGTGGCCAAAGGCGGCCCCAGCGAGAGCGGCGGCGATGGCGCGCATCTGTGGAAGGACTGCTACTTCGGCCCGCGACCCGGCACCAGCCAGTGGAAAGGCGCGGACGGCTTCCTGTGCCGCTCCACGCGCTACGGCTGCGTGATGGACAACGTCACCATCCGCCACACCGCCGATGATTTGCAGAACTTCCACGGCATCTGGGGCAAGGTGAAATCCGTGTCCGGCAAACAGGTCACGCTGGAGACCAATGGCGCGCTGCTTCCCACGCTCCGCAACGCCCGCCCTGGCGACCGCTTGCGCTTCATCCATCGCAAAAACGGTGCTTTGCTCGGCGAGGCAAAGCTCATCTCGCACCATGATTACCAACTCACCCTCGATCAAGACGCCACGCCCTTTGCCGAAGCGCAGGCCGAGTGGCTCGACCACGAATGCGCGGGCTGGGTGGTGCAAAACTGCCGCTGGGAGGACAACTTCCAGCGCCTGCTCATCATGTCCGGCCCCGGCCTTGTGCGTGGCTGCACCTTCACCCGCATGGGCAGCAACATCTCACTCAACACCGGCATGGGCCTCGTCGGTGGCATCCCCAGCGACATCACGATCACCGACAACACCTTCATCGACGTTAGCTCACGCCCCCATCAGCCCGCCATCGAGGCGCACGCGCACAACGCCCAAGGCGGCTTCGGCACCCCGCCCATCGAGCGCCTCATCATCACCGGCAACACCTTCACCCGCAGCGGCGGCCCCGCCATGAACCTCATCGGCATCCACGACTCCCGCATCGAAAACAACGTCATCAACTCCCCCGTCCGCGCCACCCTCCTCGCCCGACCCAACGACGAAGCCGACCGCCAAGCCATCCTCCTCCGCCACAGCAGCCGCGTGACCGTGAAAGGCAACACCCTCACCGATCCCGAAAACCACGCGCAGCCGGATGCGACGAGTAAAAGCCGTATCGTTGGTCTCGACGCGACGAAGGATATCACGCTGGATGGCAATAAACTGCCAGATGCGCCCCAACGGCCCAAACTTCGACGCAAATCGGATTGAATCGACCATTTCCGTCAATTGAGGTGACATAGAGCAGTTTAAATAATAATGTAGAATGGATGTGCGAGAGGTGTAGAAGCAAGCATGGCCGCACTCTCTCTTGATCTTCGTCAACGCATCATCAACACCTGTGACAGGAGGGAAGGCACCCAGAAACAGATCGCCCAACGCTTTGGAGTCTCCTATGGCATGCTCAAGAAGCTGCTCCAGCAGCGGCGCAAGACCGGCTGCATCAAGCCCCGGCATCACCTCGCCGGGCGCAAGAAGCTCATCGTGGCCGAGCACCGCATCGCCATCCGCCACCACCTCAAACGCAAGCCCGACATGACACTGGCCGAGTTGCGTGAGGTCCTCGGACTGAAGTGCACGCTGCCAGCGATCCACTATGTGCTCGTGGACATGGGGCTGACATATAAAAAAAGACGCTCCGCGCAGCCGAGCAAGATCGCGAAGACGTCCGTAAGGCGAGGTGGCGGTGGAAGTGCAAGCAGGGCACCTTAGAGCCTTGGAGGCTGGTCTTCCTGGACGAACGCGCGGCGAAGCCAACATGAGCCGGCTGCGAGGCCGAGCGCCGCGAGGTCGGCGGCTGCATGCGGCAGCCCCTTTTGGACGCTGGCAGAGCAGGACGATGATCTCCTCGATCCGGCTGGAT
>JBJONJ010000372.1:0-5179 GCA_046051905.1 Verrucomicrobiota bacterium | reverse complement strand
GACGGCATCTTCCAGGCCAGCGGCGCGACCTTCCTCGTCTTCGCCGATTACTGCCGCCCGAGCATCCGCCTCGCCGCGCTCGCGAAACTGCCCGTCACCTACATCTTCACGCACGACAGCGTCGGCGTCGGTGAAGACGGTCCCACGCACCAGCCAGTGGAAACCGTCAGCGGCCTCCGCGTGATCCCCAATCTGGACGTCATCCGCCCCGCCGATGCCGAAGAAACCGCTGCGGCCTTCTCCGCTGCCTTCAGCCGCACCGATGGCCCCACGCTGCTCGCTTTGAGCCGTCAGGACCTCCCGCATCAGGGCGGCGTCAGCGCCAGCACACGTCGCGAAGGCACGCTGAAAGGCGGCTACGTCCTTGTGCATGAAACTGCGCCGCTGGAAGCCATCGTCATCGCCACCGGCAGTGAAGTTCAGTGGGCTGTGGAAGGCGCCAAAGGCAAGCCCGGCGTCCGCGTCGTCAGCCTGCCTTGCTTTGAACGCTTCGACCGCCAGAGCGCCGAGTATCGCGAAAGCGTGCTCCCCGCCGCAGTGACCAAGCGCGTCGCCATCGAAGCCGGCGTCTCCGGTCTCTGGTGGAAATACGTCGGCACCCAAGGCCAGATCATCGCCATCGACCGCTTCGGCATCAGCGCCCCCGGCAACACCGTCTTCAAAGAACTCGGCATCACCGCCGAGGCCGTGGCGAAGGCGCTGGCGTGAGTTGAACTGCTCATCAGCCACCCGTAGCAGAAGCCGCGGGTGGCTTTTTATTTGGCTCGGGCTCTTACTTCTTCTTGGTCTTTTTGGCCTTCTTCACCGGCGTTGGAGGCGCGGGAAGGTTATCGCCGGGTTGATCGGCAAAACGCCAGGGATCATCAAGACGCCGCATTTCGGCGAGGAGGAGCTTTTTCATCTCGGCGAGCTTTTCGGCATGCTTGGGGTCATCGGCGAGGTTTGCTTTGCCGTGCTCGGGAAGCAGCTCGTCGGGGTTCTCGGCGAGGTTGAAGAGCTGGGTGTGCTTCGATTTGCCGTCGGCGGACTCGTATTGGATGAGCTTCCAGTCGCCCTGCTTCACGCAGCGCATGCCGGGCTTCGCACCGCCGGCGTAGGCACCGTAGAGCACCTCGCGCATGGCTTGTTTTTCGCCGGTGAGCACGGGTTTGAAGCTGGTGCCCTCGTTCGTTTGCGGCGGCTGGATGCTCGCGAGATCACATAGCGTGGCGAGCACGTCGAGAAGGTAGATGTTTCCTTCCACACGACGTCCTGCGGGGATGCCGGGCCCCTTCACGATGAAGGGCACGCGCCAGCAGTGTTGGTAGAGATTCTGTTTCCCCATCAATCCATGATGCCCGATCGCGATGCCATGATCGGCGGTGTAGATGATGTAGGTGTTGTCGAGCTCGCCCATCTCTTCGAGACGCTTCAGCACGCGGCCGATCTGGATGTCGATGTTGTCGCTGCAGGCATACTGGCGGCCGATTTCATTGCGGATGCTTGCTTCATCGCGGTGTTTCCACACGCCGCTCACTGACACCTCGTCGCGCACGTTCATGTCGGTGTTGTCGAACGGGTGCTTCGGCAGGTAGTTCGCCGGAAGCGGGGGGTGCAGCGAATGCAGCGAGGGCGGGTTCGACTCGTCGGTGTGATTGGTGGCGCCGTATTTGGCAAGCAGCTCCGGTTTGCCATCGCGGGTGTCGTGAGGATGGGAGAAGCCGTAATAAATGAGGAAGGGCTTCGTGTCCTTGGTCGCTGCACGGTCGTTGAGGTAGTTCAGCACCTGCTCCGCATGCCAGGCGCTGCCGCTTTCATCGGTCCCGCCGCGTTTCGAGGCATCTTTGCGCACAGTGAAGAGCTTGTTCGCGGCCTCGTAGCTGTTTCCCATCTTGCAGGTGCGCATCGTGGCATAGCCCGCCCGGTTGAAGACGGCCGGGATGGTCTGCTGCTCAAGCTGTGGCGGGCTTGTTTTCGCCGCCCAGGGCGACACCGGCAGATGCCACACCGTGCGCCCGCTCATGATCATGTGCCGCGAGGGCGTGCAAACCGCGCCGGACGACGACCCCATGTGATACGCGCCGTCAAAGACCACGCCCTGCGCCGCCAACTTGTCGAGGTTCGGCGTCTGCAGCGTCGATTTCGGATTGTACATCTTCAAATCGAAGGGCGACTGGTCATCGACGAGGATGAAGAGGATGTTCGGCTTCGCCGCGAGGAGCACGGAGCATGGGGCCAGGAGCAGAATGAGGAACAGAAGACGCATGGGCCGCTTCAAACGCCTGCCGAGGAGTCAACTTACCTTCATTGCGGGTAAAACTCGCCGCCTTCATCGCGTAGGTTTGCCCCCCCCGATGAAGCCTGCTGCCTTTTTACTCCTCACGACCTCCGCTTTGGCAGCGGAGCCGGTGCTCACGTTTGAAAAGGACGTGCGCCCCATTGTGAAGGCACACTGCACGCACTGCCACGGCGAGGAAGAGAAGCCCGAAGGCGGAGTCGATCTGCGCCTGCGGCGCTTCATGGACGAGATCGTCGTGGTGGGGCAGCCAGCGAAGAGCAAGCTCGTGGAAGTCATCCGCAGCGGCGAGATGCCGGAGAAGGGTAAACCGCTCACGGAGGCGCAATTGGCGGTGATCGAGAAATGGATCGCTCAAGGCGCGAAGACCGCGAAACCCGAGCCTCTCGCTCTCGCACCTGGACCGATCATTTCGGACGAAGATCGCGAATATTGGGCCTTTCAGCCGGTGAAACGGCCTGCGGTGCCCGAAGCGGCGAACACGCGAAATGCCATCGATGCCTTCGTTTCGGCCCAACTGAGCGAAAAAGGCCTCTCGATGGCTCCGGAGGTCGATCGACGCACGTTGATCCGGCGTGTGACTTTGGACCTCACGGGTATTCTGCCGACTCCCGAGGAGGTCGAGGCATTCGTTTCCGATACCTCAGAGGACGCTTACAGCCGCCTCGTGGATCGTCTCCTCTCCTCCAAAGCCTACGGCGAACGCTGGGCACGGCACTGGCTGGATGTCGTCGGGTATGCGGACTCGAATGGCTACACGGAGGCGGACAGCCTGCGGCCTCATGCGTGGCGTTTTCGTGATTATGTGATCCGCTCGATGAATGAGGACAAGCCGTGGGATCAGTTCATCCAGGAGCAGATCGCGGGTGATGAACTCGCCAGCGCGACGCATGGTGATTACCAGCAGGCCGTGCTTGATCCGAAACGCACGGACCAACTCATCGCCACCGCCTTCCTGCGCATGGCTCCCGATGGCACGGGCGACACCGTGGATGATCCAAAGCTCGCGAAAAACAACGTCATCGCCGAGCAAATGAAGATCCTCGGCTCTTCGCTCATGGGTCTCACGGTGTCCTGTGCACAGTGCCATGACCATCGCTATGATCCGATCACGCAGGCCGATTACTACCGCCTCCGTGCCGTGTTTGATCCGGCGTATCATTGGGAAAACTGGCGTGCGCCGAACAGCCGCCTTTATTCGCTCTACTCACCGGAAGAACGCGCGAAGGCCGCCGAAATCGAGACGAAGGCCAAGGCCATCGAAGTCGAAGCTCGCGCGATGTCGAAGAAGTTCCTCGATGAGATCTTCGAGGTCGAAATCAAGAAGGTGCCACAGGCCGAGCAGGCCGCGTTTCGCGTGGCTCGTGACACACCGACCGCCAAGCAGACGCCCGAGCAGAAGGCCCTCATCAAAAAGTATCCCTCCGCCCTTGCCACCTACTCGCTCGATCTCTACGACAAGAAGAAGCAGGACATCGTTGATGCCAAAATGGCCGAGGCGACCAAACTGCGGGCCACGAAGCCCGCAGAAGGCTTTGTGATGGCCCTCACCGAGGTCAAAGGCCAGGTGCCCGTGTCGAAGCTCTTCAATCGCGGCGATCACGAACAGCCAAAAGCCGAGGTGAAGCCCGGCGAGCTCAGCATCCTCGCCAATCCGATGATCGAGCCATTCAAGCCGGTGCCGGTGAGCAGCGGTTCGACGGGTCGTCGCCTCGCCTATGCGCAGTGGCTCACCAGTGGCAAACATCCGCTCACGGCTCGTGTGCTCGTGAACCGCTTCTGGATGAATCACATGGGCCGCGGCCTCGTGAACACGCCTGGTGATTTCGGACGCCAAGGCGAGCTGCCGACGCATCCCGAACTGCTCGACTACCTCGCGGATGAGTTTGTGAAGAGCGGCTGGAAGCTCAAATCGCTGCACCGGCTCATTTTGCTCAGCGCCGCATATCGTCAGTCCTCGGTGAATGATGCGTCGTTGCGTGCCGATCCTGAAAACCGCTTCTACGCTCGCTTCAAGCTTCGCCGCCTGGATGCCGAGACGCTGCGTGACTCCATGCTCGGCATGACCGGATCTCTTGTGCAGACCAGCTACGGCCCGCCCAGCGGCATCGGCCGTGATCCGCAGGGCCGCGTGATCACCGGCATCGACAAGGGCACCATCACGCTGAACAAGGTCGATCCCGCCGGCGAGGCCGATTTCCGCCGCTCGATCTATGTGCAGATGCGCCGCAGCAAGCCGCTCACCGTGCTCGATACCTTCGACGCGCCCGTGATGCAGCCAAACTGCGAAATGCGTGCGCAAACCACCGTCGCGCCGCAATCCCTGCTGCTCATGAATGACACCTTCGTGCTCGACAGCTCACGCCGCCTGGCCGACCTGGTCGAACAGGAAGCACCGAAAGACCGTGCGAAGCAGCTTCAACGCATCTGGAGCCTGCTTTATAGCCGACCTGCCACCGAGGCCGACCTCGCCAAATGCCTCGCCTACCTCGACGAGCAGACCAAAGCCCTCACGCAATACCACCACGACATCCAGCACGCGAAAGGCGTGGTGCCCAATCCGCCCCAGGAGGCCATGGCCAGCCTCTGCCAGGTGCTGTGCAGCTCGAATCGCTTCCTTTACGTGGAGTGAGGCACCGACAGCATCTTCCACTCGCCTTCGGCCAGATCCTCCAGCGTGTAATCGCCAAAACGCTCGCGATGGAGCTTTTCCACGTGCCAGCCCTGACTGGCAAACATGCGGCGCACTTGATGGTAGCGCCCTTCGGTGATGGTGAGCCTTGCGGTGCGTGGAGAGAGAATTTCCAGCTTCGCCGGCAAACAAGGCCTTTCCTCGCTGCGGAGCATCAGATCGCCCTTTCCGAAGGTTTCGATGAGCGAGTCATCGAGATCACGATCGAGCTC
>JBJONJ010000371.1:0-5782 GCA_046051905.1 Verrucomicrobiota bacterium | reverse complement strand
AGGTGTTCGCGTTGTGCGGCTGAGTGCCGTGCAGCCAGAGGATGCGGGTGAGGACGAAATCAGATTTCGTGTCCATGCCGGGCGTCCAAACACCCACCGGCTGGCGGCTTTTGAAGATGGTGCCGCTCTCGGCGCCTTCACCGTGCTTCTCTTTGACGATGAAGCTGCCCAGCGGCGTCTTGTTGCTGCCCTCCACGCTGCCGAGGCCGAATTTCGACGTGCTGCACGGCCATTCTCGAACGAGGCGAATGCCGTCAAAGAGGCGCAGGGTCTGCGTGCCGATGCTGACTTCGATGCGGGGCTGCTGGAGGGTCATGCGCAGAGGCTAACATCCGCCACGCTGGATTCAACGGGCCACCAGCTTGTTTTGCAGGTTGTTGAGCTCGATCATGTTCGCCTTGCCGCCGATGACGGCAATGGAGGGCTCCTTGCTGCGCTTGTCTGCGGGGCGGTCGTCACGGACGAGATTGCCGATGACGGAGCTGTTGGTCACTTTTTCGAGGCGGATGCCCGCGCCATCGCTGTCGAGCACGCTGTTATTCGAGACGCGGAAGCGGTCGCAGCTTTGGATGTCGAGGGCGGCCCGCTTTTTCCAAACGCCGGAGATGGTGTTGTCGCTGACGCTGGAGTTTTCGCAGCGGAGGAACACGAGGCCGTTCTTCTCGGCGTTGTCGAAGCCGTTGACGAGGTAACGCGGGTTGCGGTCGAAGTTGTTGGCGCTGACGATGACGTTGGAGCTGTCGGTGACGATCAAATCGTGCTGGAAGCCTTCCCAAAAGGTATTGCCGGTGATGACCACGCCACGGGAGTCACGGATCTCGATATTCACCTGCACATCGGAGAAGACATTGGCGCTGATGGTGACATTGCCCTCACGGGTGCTTGGACGGCCCTGGCGCCGTTCGAGGGAGGGATCTGTCCCGGCACCGAGGATGCGGATGTTGGCACTGTCCGGTGCTTTGTTCGTGTGCTGAATGGTGCAGCCGGTGATCGCGACCTCACCGATGGAGCCGCCGGTGGAGTCGAGCAGGATGTTCGCGGCCGGCTTGCCCTCAGCGGCATGGTTTCCCTCGATGTCGCAGGTGCCGATGTGGAGGTTTCGCACGTTGCCGCCGATGGAGACAATGCCACCGCCGCTGTTGTAGCTGATGTGGCTGCCAATGACATTCGTCTGGTGGATGTTCACGTTGTCGTAGAAGACGCCGATGCCGGTGTTGTGGTAGAAATGGCAGGCGCTGATGAGGACGTTGCGGTTCCGCGTGGTGAAATGGGTGGCGTGGCGAACCTCGCGGATGACGACACGGCTCAGCGTGATCTGCATCGTGCCCGTTGCCTCGATGCCATCGGCCTCTGGATGCCTGCCGATGATCTCCACGCCCTCGACCATCGGCGTGCGTTCGTTTTCCCAAACCTGCGGCTTGAAGGTGCTCGGTGCGGCGCTGCCCTCATGGGTGCCGATGAAATGGATCGCCGGTCCGGCGGCCTCCATGACGAGGCGGGGCGTGCCATCGCCGGAAAGCGCGGCAAAGCCCGTTTTGCTCAAATCGACCTTCAGCGTGCCAGTGAGCCGGTAGGTGCCCTTGGCGAGTCGCACGCTGCCCTGGGTATCGAAGAGCTTTTGCAGCGCGGCGGTGTCATCCGCCTTGCCATCGCCCACGGGTTGCTGGGCTCGAAGAAGGCAGGTGAAGGCAAAAAGAAGCAGGGCGGCGTGTTTCATGAAGCCTGTGAATACGAAGCCGAAGCCGCTTTGTGAAGCCAGAAGCTCAAAAAAGCCTTTGCGAAGCTTCTGCAGCTTCGTTGGGCTGCGCCGCATGAGTGAAGCCTTTCAAAAACTCCTCGAACAACGCCAGCAACGCTCCGCCACGGCGGCCCGTCAGCAAAAGCTGCTGCTCGTGGCTGGCGGCATCGCCCTTGTGCTGGTGGTTCTTTTCCTCCTCTGGCGCGGTCAGGAACGACCGGTGAACCCGAACACGGCCACGCGGGAGCAATTGATGACGCTCCCCGAGGTCGGCCCGGAGATCGCTGACCGCATCCTGAAGCTGCGGCCCTTCACCGGCGCCGCCGACATGGAAAAACGCGTCCAAGGCATCGGCCCGAAGACGCTTGAGCAGATGAAAAAGGCCCTCGACTTCGACGGCAATGGCGCGGCGGACTGCTGCGTGCCGTGAGGGGATGATTTTTCCCGATTGGCGGGCGCTTCTGGCTCCGTTAGATGGGGCCGCATGAAACGCACGTTTGCCCTCCTCGCCCTTCTTTCCATCTCCGCCGCCGCCAAGACCGACTGGAGCCGCTTCCGCGGCCCGAACGGCACGGGCGTGGCCGACACCACCGGCCTCCCGAGCGTCGTGGACGATAGCACCACGCTTTGGAAGGCCCCGCTGGGCAAGGGCTGGTCCTCGCCGGTGCTGTTTGGCGATAAAGTCTTCGTCACCGCCGAGACCGCCGCGAACAAGCGGGCCGTGATCGCCCTTTCCGCCGCCGATGGAAAGGAGCTCTGGCGCCACGAGTCCGAATTCGTCCCGCACAACATCCACAAGACCTACAACACCTTCGCCAGCAGCAGCCCCTTCGTGGATGCCGAGCGTGTGTACATCAACTGGAGCAGCGGCACGGACATCCAGGCGCTCGCTTTGGACCACACCGGCAAGCTCCTCTGGCACAACGACCATGTGGCCGACTACATCCACGAGCACGGCACCGGCATCTCCCCCATCGTCGAGGACGGCATCATGATCGTGCGCAGCGAGTTTGACTGGCAGCGCGATGGCAAAGTGTACACCGAGGACCCCGCGCAGCAGAAATGGAAGTCCTGCATCGTCGGCCTCGATGCCAAGACCGGCAAGCAAGCCTGGAAGCTCGACATCCCAAACTGCCTCAACACCTTCTCCACGCCTGTCGTGCACACCTTGAAAAGCGGGAAGAAGGAAATCATCTGTGCCGACACCGGCAGCGGCGTGATGGGCATCGACCTCGCCAGCGGCAAGATCAACTGGCAGCACAATCCCGGCTACAAACAGCGCAGCCTGGGCTCCGGCGTGCTCAGCAATGACTTTTACTTCTGCACCTTCGGCACCGGTGGCGGCGTGAAGGAAGTGGCCGCGCTCGACTTGAAGACCGGCAAGCCGCAGCCGGTGAATTTCGAGATACCGAAAGGCCTGCCCTATGTGCCCTCCCCGCTCGTCATCGGCGAGCACATGTATCTCCTCGGCGATGGCGGCATCCTCCGCTGCGTGGAGCAAAAAACCGGCAAGGTCGTTTACGAAGAGCGTCTCGAAGGCACCAAGGGCAGCGCAAAATTCTTCAGCAGCCCCGTCGCGGGTGATGGGAAGATCTTCTGCGCCAGCCAGCAGGGCGATCTCATCGTCGTCAAAGCCGGGCCGAAGTTCGAAAAGCTCGCCGTCAGCGCCCTCGACGCCCCCGTGAACTCCGTCCCCGCCATCGGTGACAAGCGTCTCTACATCCGCACCGCGAACTCCCTCTACTGCCTCGGCGCCAAAGGCCAGCCGGTGCCGTAATTCCAAGTTGAAATTGGACATCCCGGGCTGCCCGGCTAAGGCTGGAGGCGGTCCAGCCGGAGTGATCGCTCGCCTTTGAACCGCAAGGGGAGAGGGCGAGAGGAAAGTCCGGACACCACAAGGCAGCATGCCATGCGCAAGCATGGGGGGCGCGGCGCAAGCCTCGTTCACAGACAGTGTCACAGAAAACAAACCGCCTCCGCGCAAGCGGCGGCAAGGGTGAAACGGCGGGGTAAGAGCCCACCGCCCCGACCGCGAGGAAGGGGGCACGACAAACCTCATGCGGTGCAAGACAGAACAGGGGAAACGGCCCGCCTGGCCGCAAGTCCCGCTCGCAAGGGCGGGATGGATAGCTCCGGGTACTAGTCGCACGGCCGCCGCAAGGCGGAGGCGGTTCGGTCGCTCCGAACCGACAGATAAATGATCACAGCAAGGTGCCGCAAGGCACTGAGACACAGAATCCGGCTTATGAAGGCTGGACCACCATGGGAGCGCCGGAGGAGACTCCGGCGCTCCCGCCGTTTCCGGCCAGCTTTGCCGCCGCCTCTTTCATCCGTCGCAGCACATAATAGACCGTCTGACTGCGCAGCCGCACCAGCTCTGCCCCAATGATCCTCGGCACAAAATCCTCCTGAATGGCCTGCACGGCCTCGAGAGTGCTTCCATTCAGCCCACGACACAAAATGACCCCGAGAGCGCGAGTGAGCGTCTGCACCTTCGGACCAAAACTGAGCGCAAAATGGGCTCGCGAGCCGTTTTCAAGCCGCAGATGCACCCCCACCTTGTCCGTGCATTCGGGATCATGACGCACGTCATCGAGGTCAAAGCTCTCGCCGGGCTGTGGAGCATGCTTTTGGGCCTGCGAGGCCAGTTCGATCAAATTCTCCCGCCGCTCGCCTTCGGGCAGCGATTCAAAAAAGGCGATCAGCTCCTGGAGAGCGACTGGATAGCTGGGGTGCATCTGGTCAAATAGTACTCAGCGGGCCATGACTGGAAACCAGGAGTACGTTGTTCACGCTTTAGCGTGTCGAGATGGGGCACGCTAAAGCGTGAACAACGTACTTCCCACGCCTGCCATGCTCACTTCTTCTTCGGCGGATTGAGATCGGCCACCGGCAGTTCGGTGAATTTTTTCCAATGCGCCTCACTTTGCCCCTTCGTCGGGACCCCGTCATGGACCCAGAGGCCGTAGCGCAGGCGCAGTTTCTGCCCTTCGGCGATCTCCACCGGCGTGTCGAGGCTCAGGCAGCAGCCCATCCAGCCATCATCGCGAACATGGAAGGCCGTCGGATGGTGCGGGTTCATTGGGTGATTCATCAAGGTGATGCCGCCAAAGCCATCCGCGTCATTCGTGATGCGACCGCTGTAGTCACACCAGCGGGCGGGCTTGCGAAAGACCTCCGCTTCGTTGAGCTGGCCTTCGGAGTTTAAGATGCGGCCGCCGCCATCATGCACGCCGATGCTTTTGGCCATCCGCACGGCCACCAACCCAAAACCAGTGGCACCAAACGTCGCCGTTTTCCCCTTCGGCGGACTCATTTCGAGGTCGATGAGCATGAACCAACTCTTCGCGCCCTCCAGCGGGCGGATCTCCGTGCGGCGCACCTCGATGAGTTGCACGCTTTTGTCCGCCTCATTGATCCAGTGGTTCACCATGCGCATGCTGGCAAACTCGTCCGTGTCCTCGTAACCTTCGCGGGAGACCTCCACATTCACGATGCGCCCCTGCTTCTTGGCATAATCGCCCCAAAAGTCGACCTCGTTAAGCAGGTTGTGGGTCACCCAGACGCTGTTGTGATGGGAATGCGTGAGCGGATCATGCGGATGGCCCATGCGGGTGAGGCTCACCTCACGAGAGGCACGGATGGGATGCCAGAAGGGGCGCATGTCCTGCGGATCAAAGTGCATCGCTGTCAGTTCCCGGCCATCGAGCTGAAAAGAGGTGATGTGATGCGGCATCGGCACCGCCTGGACATGCGGCACGGGTTTGGCGGAGGGAAGTTGGGCGGCGGTTTTGGCCGCCAAAAGACCGAAAACGATCAAGAATCTCATGGTGGCCTTTTGATACGTCGGGGAGGCTTCTTTTCCCATTTTCCATTTTCAGTTTTCCCGTTTCGCTCCTTCATCCGCCATCCCATGCGCTACCAGCCCCTCCCCGCCGATCTCTTCGTCGCCAACCGCCAGCGGCTCTACACCAAACTGCCGCCGAACTCGCTCGTGATCGTGCATGCCAATGATGTGCTTCCCACCAACGCGGACGGTTCCCT
>JBJONJ010000370.1:0-3343 GCA_046051905.1 Verrucomicrobiota bacterium | reverse complement strand
GTGAACAACCTCCTCACCGATGCCACCATCCTCGGCGCGGAGTTCCTCACCTTGCCGAAAACCGACGGCGTGACCGTGAACCTCATCGCCTCGGCCAATCAGCAGGTTTTTGTCGAATATGGCACCGCTCCCGGCCAATACACGCTCGCCACCACGCCCACGACGTTCAGCATCGACAACGCCAAGCCTGAGTTCAAGAACCCCATCCGCATCCCGATCACCGGTTTGCAGCCTGACACCGAGTATTACTACCGCGTGCGCCATCGCCAGGTCGGTGCGCCCTTCTACAATGCTCGCGGTGAGCGCAGCTTCCACACCGCTCGGCCTCGCGGCACCACCTTCAGCTTCACCGTCACCGCCGATCCGCACATCGACGTGAACACCGACATGCAGCTCTTCTGGCGTGCGATGGCGAACATCAGCCTCGACCAGCCGGACATCCACATGGACGTGGGCGATATCTTCATGACCGACAAGCTCGCCGATGGCCTGCTCGGCGTGCCACCGAAGTGGGGCGGCGGCGTCACGATCAACCAGACGAGTATCAACAACCGCGCCATCATCTTCCGCAATGCCTTTGAGCGTGCCTGCCACAGCATCCCGTTCTTCTTCGGCCTCGGCAATCACGAGGCGGAATACGGCTACCTCTTCAACGCCGCCGCCGACAAGCAGAACAACATCCCCGCGTGGGATTTGAAGGCCCGCAAAGCCTTCTACCCCGCGCCGACACCCGATGGCTTCTACGCCGGCAATCCCACACCGAAGGACTACACCGGCGGCACGCTCGGCCTGTTGGAAGATTACTACGCCTTCGAGTGGGGCGAGGCGCTCTTCATCATGCTCGATCCCTTCTGGAACACGATGACCAATCCGAACTCCTCCAACGACGCGTGGAACTGGAGCCTCGGCAAAGCGCAGTATGACTGGCTGCGCGACACGCTCAAAAACAGCAGCGCGAGATACAAGTTCGTTTTCATGCACCACATCGTCGGCGGCAGCACCCAGGCCATCATCAACAACGTGCCCACGCCGCAGTTCGCCGCGCGTGGCGGCATCGAAGTGAGCGACAAATACGAGTGGGGCGGCAACAACATCGACGGCAGCCCCGGCTTTGCCACCAAGCGCCCCGGCTGGGACATGCCCGTCCACGATTTGCTCGTGATGAACAAGGTGAACGTCGTCTTCCACGGCCACGACCACCTCTACGGCTACCAGACCCGCGACGGCGTCGTCTATCTCGAATGCCCGCAGCCCGGCACGCCGAACTACACCAGCCTCGGCAGCGCCGCCGACGGCCAATACGTCAATCTCGGGGCAAACAGCACCAGCTACCTCCTGCCCAACAGCGGCCACATCCGCGTCACCGTCGGCCCCGATCAAGCCGTCGCCGACTACGTCCGCAGCTACCGCACCGCCACCGACCCCATGCCGCCCGATGCCACCAGCGTCTTCAACGACGAAACGCCCACCCGCATCAACCGCAGCATCTCCCACAGCTTCGTCCTCGCGCCAAAGGTCAGTCCCCCTATCGAAGTCGCCAACGTCGCCCCCGGCCAGGTCGGCCTCCGCTGGAACGCCATCCCCAACAAACCCTACCAAATCCAATGGAGCACCGATTTGATCACTTGGACCACCATCGAGACCCTCACCTTCACCAACACAAACACCAACGCCACCTACACCGACAACCTCCCTGCGCGGGTGAATGGGCTGCGAGCCTTCTATCGCGTGGTTTGGAATCCGTGATCGCGTCTTCACATGCTTTTCGACCGTTCCAGGCAAGCGTTGAGTGCGTGGCATGACCGCCGTGATCAATCCGCTGCCACCAGGCTGGTGAATGACCTTTCTCCGATGATGCGCGGCATCGCCCTGCGTTCGCTGCGTTGTCCGTGGATGGCGGAGGATGCGGTGCAGACGGCGTGGATGCGGTTGTTTCAATCGCTGGAGACGCATGAGCTGCGGGTGCCACCGGCCGCGTGGGCGGTGATGATTATCAAAGGCGTGTGCGCGAACATGCTGCGCACGCTGGCGCGACGTCCCACGGTTCCGCTGGAGGAGGTGAGTGAGGGCGAACTGGACAAACAGGTGACGAATCTGTCGCTGGCAGGTGCTCACGAGACCCGCGACAGGATCACGGATGCCATGCAGATCATCTCCCAGCTTTCGCAGGCCGACCGGCTGATACTGAACCTTTATCTGCTCGAAGATGTCTCACCGGGAGTGGTCGCGCGACGAGCCGGACTGACCGCGGGTGCGCTGCGCACGCGCATCTGCCGGATCCGCTCGCGACTGCGTCGCGCGGCTTGTCGCGCACGTCCATGAACAGCCTTTCTGACAGCTTCTCCATCTATCAGGCACGCATCAGCGCCTTCTCACGCCCGACACGCGAGGACGAAAGCGCATGGATTCGGCATTTGCGGACCTCGGAGCGCGAGATGGCAAAAAATCTCGTCAGCATGGGCCACGTGGCGCGGCAATTGATCGAGCTCGGCCTGCGCATCGCCCGCGGCGAGGAGCGGATCGACCGCTGGCTGCGCACGCGTCATCGCGCGGATGGTGTGAGCGATCGTGAGATCTTCGAAATGCGACTTCTCGAGGCGAAAAGGCTGCTGGATGCGCAGGAGCATTCCTTCACCTCGCAGATGAGCACCACGCTCGTGGAGCCGCCGCGGTCTGCAATCCTCGCGCTGGGCTTCAAGCATCGCGTCCTGGAACAATCGCTCGAAGAACTGCAGCGCCTCGAAAGACGCACGCATGGTGAGATGAGCATGGAGGAGGTGCAAAAGCTCGAGCGTGAGGCGTGGATGCCGCTGGTGGAGTTTCGCCGGCAGGTGCAGCAGGCCACGCGGCATCATCACGAGGCGCAAGAAGCCAAGTGGCGGCTCGTGGACTCACACCTTTGGATGGTGCCGATGATCGCACGGAGCTACTCGTGCTCGTTTTTGACCTTCATGGATCTCGTGCAGGAGGGAAACCTCGGCCTCATTCGTGCCGCCGAGGTTTGCGCGGATGGTTTTGACTGCCGTTTCAGCAGCTACGCAGGCTGGTGGATTCGTCAGACCATCACACGGGCCATCGAGGACCAGGAGCGGCTCATCCGCGTGCCCGCGTATGTCTCCGGCGTGGCCGTGCGGCTCTACCGCGTTCGCCAGTCGCTTGAGCAGACCGAGGGACGCGAAGTCGAGGATGAAGAAGTGGCGTGGCATGCGGGCATGCCCTTGTCCCGTGCCCGTCGCGTGCTGGACAGCTACCGGGCGCCGATGTCGCTCCATGAGGTCATTTCGCCCGATGGCGATGGCAGCGAGCTCGGCGAACTCATCGCTGACGAGCAAAGCGCCGCCGC
>JBJONJ010000369.1:0-8549 GCA_046051905.1 Verrucomicrobiota bacterium | reverse complement strand
AGGTAGTTCGTGCGAATAGGGTCACCATCAACCGCGCTTCCGACGCTCGAAGCGGTGCGAACGCCAACGATTCCCCAGAAGAGGTCCGAACGGGTGTCCCAACCGGTGCCATAGGTGCTGTTGAGCAACGTGCCGATGTCGACGATGTTGGTGAGGTTCGATATCGCATCGCGATACACAGTGTCCGCCTGGCCGAGGTTGACGATGAGGTTCGTGGAAGAACCGGTGCCGCCGGAGGCGCGGAAGCCGAGGAGCAGATCCCCGGCAACGTAGGTGGTAGCGCTCGCCTGGGAGGCGAACAGGGTCATCCCAGCCACGGCGAGCATGGTGAGAAGAGATTTGGTTTGGATGAGCATGGGTGGATATGGTTGCCGGTTGAAGGTTAAGAGCGGCTGCCGCTGAGCAGCGTCAGTCACTCCACCATGCACCGGCGAGGCTCACATAGCCGCCCGCGAAAACGCCCGCCATTGATCCAGGGTTACGTTTTAGTCACCACCTTTGCCCCGCGCCGTGCAGCAATGATCTTTTTGTGGTGGATTTTTTCTGTCACATTCAGGGCTTCAACTCGCGTGCAATGGCTTCCTGCAGCTTCAGGATGCCTTCGAATTCCTTCGATCCTGCCGCGGTGTAAACCACGTGGCCATTCTTGCCAATCAGCACGGTGCGCGGAACAAACTTCGTAAACATCCGGCTGTAAATCTCCCGCGTCTCATCGCCCGCCATCGGCAGGCGCAGGTTGTTCTCCCCACCGATGCGCACGACCTCCTCGCGCGTGTGGCCGCGGCCGATGCAGAGCACGGTGAAGTCATCGCGCTTCTCCAGTTTCCTCGCGATCTCCGTTTCGATGTAGCGCATCTCCGGATAGCAAAACGGCACGCTGGAGGCGAAGAAATAGAGCAGCACCACCCTGCCCTTCTGCTCTGAAAGCCGGAAGGCGCGGCCGTCCGCGGTCTGGCATGAAAACTCAGGCGCAGCTTGCCCGGCTTGAATCAAGGCACTTTCCTTGATTTCACGATCAAGGGCATCTCCATCCGAGGCGATGCCCGTGGAGGCGAGGCAGGCGATGACAAATCCAATTCTCAGGGGCATGGGGCAGCGGTTGGGGAAGGTCTTTCGCATCCTTGGTACACACAGCCATCGACACAGGGCAGGCATAAACGGAAAAGTGTGCCGCCCTCCGGCAAGGTGAGCCATTCCAGCGTGCCGTGGTTGAGCTCCATCGCCCGCTTCACCACCAGCAGGCCCAGCGCCGCCTGGCTCCAATCGCCATCGCTTGGCGAGGCCGACCCACGGGTGACCATCGGCGAATCGGTGCGCACCTCGAGCCGGCAGCCTGATGCTTCCCAAGACAAGCACAGGTCGATGCTGGATCGTGCCGGCACGCCACGGATGATTTCTTGAAGCAGCTTCGAGAAAACGAGGTGCCACACGGCACGACCGCCCTTCAGATGGCAGCTCCCGGCCGGGATGTGGCTGGAGACGCGACAACCGGTCAGCTCAACCAGCGGCATAAGGCTCTCGTGGGCGATCTCCAGGCAGCGACGCATGAACACATCGTCGCAAGGCATCGGCGGGCCGCCAGGCCCGAGCTGCGCCACGGCGTTGATGTCGTCGATGACATGCATCAGCCGCCGTGAGTGCTTGTCCATGATGTCGAGGCAGCGCCCGAGCGATTCGCCGCCCTTAATGGCCCCGGTCTTCAGGGTTTCGATGTAGCCAAGGATCAGGGCGAGAGGCGTGCGCAGCTCCAGCTCGGCGCGTGAGAGGAACATCTGCATCGTGGCAGCATCGCCGGTCTCGCTCGTGGCACTCATTTCTCGGCATCCTTTCGCGGGTTTGAGACAAACAGGTAGCCCTGCTTTCTCACGGTGCCGATGTGGCCGCCGTGATCTCCCAGCTTGTCCCGCAGGCGCTTCACGTGCGTGTCGAGCGTGCGGGAGTGCGTATCGTCCGCGTAGCCCCACACTGCGTTCAGCAACTCGCCGCGAGAGTGAACGACATCTGGGTTTGCCATGAGAAAGCAGATCAGCTTCAGCTCGGTGGACGTGAGGTCCGCCGCTTTGCCATCGACCAGCAGCACCATGTTCTGCCGATCCACCACAAACTCACCGACGCGCAACTCATCGCGAATGGCCACCTTTTGCGAACGGCGGAGGATGGCACGAATGCGCAGCACCAGCTCGCGGGGGCTGAAGGGCTTCGTGAGGTAGTCATCGGCGCCCATTTCGAGCCCGTTGATGCGGTCATGTGGCTGGGAGCGTGCGCTGAGCATCAGCACTGGAATCGTGCGGGTGCGGGCATCGGTGCGCAAGGTGCGGAAGACCTGCCAGCCATCGATGCCAGGCAGCATGATGTCGAGCACGATGAGCTGCGGCCGCTCCCGTGCGGCGGTTTCGAGGACCTCGAGGCCGTTGTGCACCGCGATGACCTCACATCCCTCCTGGGAAAGGTGGAGGCTGACAAGGTCAGTGATGTCTTTTTCGTCATCGACGATCAGAATACGGCTCATGCGGGAGTAGCCACATCAACGTCACATTCCCATCGGACACAAAAACGGCTATGTGACGATCTCGTCGCATGCTGGCAAGGAAACGGGATTTCGACATACCCAGCGGGCATGCGAAGCCAAGGAGCTTAACGAGGCCAGCCGAGCGCATCCTTTGGCGACACCAGCGTGCACGCCGTTGACCGCCTCGAAATGCCGCACAGCCTTCCGCGTAGGTTGGATTATGCTGCTGAGCAGGAAGTGTCGCATTTGGCGGCGATCATGACGACATCATCACGGCCAGCCACCTCGTTCCATGAAGCTTGCGTGGAGATTGGCGCACCCCTCAGGATTCGAACCTGAAACCTTCTGATCCGTAGTCAGATGCTCTAATCCGTTGAGCTAGGGGTGCATGGCTTGGTGAGAAGCCGTGCGTTTCGTTGGAAACGGGCGAGGAGACTAGGCTCAGACATGCTTTTGTCAAACGGCGGGAGGAAATTCTTTCGCGGGCTTTGCTTCGCGGGTTTCTGCGGCATCGTCGCGGCCACTTATGGCCCGCGCGGTAGATGCTTTGATGTACGCTCTCGATTTGAACCCGGATATCGGCGCGGAGGGCCGTGTCCTCTTCCTGCGGGCGCAGGAGCATCCGGCGCTGGAGCATTTCCGCTCGCGGCTGACCTGCCAGCAAACGTGGAAGCCCCGGGCGGCGCAGCTTGAGGCAGCCGGCTATCGCGTGGAGCGGGAGGTGCAGGGAAAATTCCCGCTCGTCATCGTCCTGCCGGACCCGCAGAGGGATCTCGCGGTGGCGGATCTGGCTCGGGCGTATGATCATTTGGCGGACGGCGGCGTGCTCATGGCGGCGCAGCACAATGACGCCGGGGCAAAGAAGACCGAGCAGTATCTCAAGGAGGCCGCGGGTGCCGTCGAGACGCTGTCAAAGCATCACTCGCGGGTGTTTTGGACCATCAAAGAAGCTGGCAAGCCATGGCGTGAGGACGTGCTCGAGACCTGGCGTCAACGTGGCGCGATGCGTCGCGTCATGGAAGGCAAATGGTGGTCGCAGCCGGGCTTGTTTAGTTGGGACCGAATCGACGAGGGCTCGGCCTTGCTGGTGAAGCATCTGCCGAAGGACCTCCGTGGTCACGCGGCCGATCTCGGGAGTGGCTGGGGTTTTCTCAGTGCACACCTGCTGCGTGAGTGTGCTGACATCGAGTCGATCGATCTCTATGATGCCGATGCGGATGCGTTTGAGCCGATCCGTCGGAATTTGGGCATCATTCCCACGCGGGTGAAAACGCGGCCGCTCTGGCGTGATGTCACGGCGGGTATCGAAACGGCACGCTACGATGTCATCGTCACCAATCCACCGTTTCACGATGGCAAGACGACCGATCCCACCATCGGCCTGCGCTTCCTAGCCGCCGCGGCGGCTGGTTTGAAGCCCCACGGCGAGCTCTGGCTCGTGGCGAACCGCCAGCTCCCTTATGAAAACCTGCTTGGCGAGCTTTTTGAGCATCGCGAGACCCTCGTGGAGCAGGATGGGTTCAAGGTCATCCATGCCCGCCGCCCGCAGGTGAAGGCCGCGCTGCAGCCGCCGCGTCGTGGCAAAGGCCGTCGCTGAGACACGCGGATGCATTTTGGTGATGGACAGCCGCGCAGTTTTTCGGTTAAACGGCAGGGAAACCCAACCCATCCCTATGAAGCGCGTTCCCTTCACCTCCCGTCGTCGTTTTATCACCCAGTCCGCCGCTGCGATCGGCTTTCCCACCATCGTTCCGGCCAGTGTCTTCGGTCAGAACGCCCCATCCAAGAAGATCACCATGGCCGTCATTGGCTGGGGCATGATGGGACCGTCCAACACGAGCAAGTTCCTCGGCGAGGCCGACTGCCAGATCGTGGCCGCGTGTGACATCGATAAGCGGGCGCTTCAGAAGGCGCTCGACACCGTGAACGGCGCCTACAAGAACCAGGACTGCCAAGGCTACCACGACTACCGCGAGGTGATGGCCCGCAAGGATATTGACACCGTGATGCTCGCCGTGCCGGACAACTGGCACGCCCTCACCGCCATCGAGGCGGCGAAGAACGGCAAGGACATCTATGGTGAGAAGCCGCTCGCCCGCACCATCGCCGAGCAGCAGGCCATCGTGAAGGCGGTGCAGAAGCACGGCCGCATCTGGCAGACCGGCTCCTGGCAGCGCAGTGAGTCGAATTTCCGCATCGGTGCCGAGGTCGTGCGCAACGGCCTCATCGGCAAGCTCCGCGAGGTGCACGTCGGCCTGCCTTCCGGCCACAACGACTTCGCCAAGACCGGCGACAAGCGCAGCGTCACCCCGCCGCCGGCCGAGCTCGACTACGAAACGTGGATCGGCCCTGCTACCATGCAGGACTACATCGAGTGCCGCATTCACAAGAACTGGCGCTGGGACTACAACATCGGCGGCGGCCAGCTCCTCGACTGGATCGGCCACCATGGCGACATCGCGCACTGGGGCATGGACTGCGACAACAACGGCCCCATCGAGGTGAAGCCCATCCAGGTGGACATGCCGCCACGCACCGACATCTGGAACACCGCCACCAAATACCGTGCCGAGGCGAAGTATGCCGGTGACATCACCATGACCATCGCCGGCGGCCATGGCGACATCCAGATGGGCACGAAGTGGATCGGCACGGACGGCTGGGTCTATGTGAACCGCGGCGGCACCTACGACTGCTCGAATCCTGCCTTCAAGAAGGTCATCAAGAAGCGCCAGAACGAAAAAGACCCGAACAGCCCCGTTGTCGAGGGCTCCACCGCGCCGAAGCTCGGCGATGATGTCATCAAGACTCGCCTCTACGAGACGCCCGGCCACTGGCGGAACTTCCTCGACTGCGTCAAGAGCCGCCAGCCCACCGTCACCCCAGTGGAAACGGCGCATCACAGCGCCATCCCCGGCCACCTGGCCCTCATCGCCATGATGGTGAACCGCCCCCTCAAGTGGGACCCCGCCAAGGAAGAGATCCTCGGCGATGCCGAGGCCTCCAAACTGCTCGGTCGTGAGTATCGCGGCCCGTGGAAGCTGGAGGCGTAAGCCAAGATGAGAGCGGGCGCCGCCTTCTGGCGAATGCGCCTACTGCATGAAGAATCCCGCCCTGGGACAAAAGGGCGGGATTTTTCGCGTTTAGGCCACGCTTGAAATACTCCGTCTTCATTTTCGTCGTTGCTTGCGCCCTGCCTGCCAGGGCGGCGGTGGAGTTTAGTCGCGATATTCAGCCGATCCTCAGTGAGAACTGCTTTCACTGCCATGGGCCGGATGCGGAGCAGCGCAAAGGCGATCTGCGACTCGATGACGAAAAGGCCGCGAAGAGCGGCCAAATCATCCTTCCTGGCAAACCGGACGAGAGCGAGCTCATCCAGCGCATCGTCTCGCACGACCCCGATGAGGTGATGCCGACACCGAAGAGCAATCGCAAGCTCACGGACACGCAGAAGCAGCTCTTGAAGCAATGGATCGCGGAAGGAGCGACGTGGGGCAAACACTGGGCCTTTGAGCCGGTGATTCGGCCGAAAGTGCCCGCAGGTGCCAAACATCCCATCGACGCGTTTGTGCGCCAAAAGCTCGCCGCGGCCGGTTTGGAGCCCAATCCGCCTGCGGCGCATGAAACGCTCATTCGGCGGCTTTCGCTCGATTTGACCGGTCTGCCGCCGAGTGAGTCGAAGGCGACCTCATTGACCGAATTGACGGATGAACTTATGGCGAGCCCGCATTTCGGCGAGCGCTGGGCCTGGGACTGGCTGGATGCGGCCCGCTATGCCGACACGAACGGCTACCAAGGCGATCCTGAGCGCACGATGTGGCCTTGGCGTGACTGGGTGGTGAGTGCGATCAACGCGAACATGCCTTACGATCAGTTCACCGTGTGGCAGCTCGCGGGTGATCTTTTGCCGAATGCCACCAGCGAGCAAAAACTGGCCACCGGCTTCAATCGCAACCACATGATCAATGGCGAGGGCGGTCGCATCGCCGAGGAGACCCGCGTGGAGAACGTCATGGACCGCGTGGAGACCACCGGCACCGTCTGGCTGGGGCTCACGATGCAGTGCACCAAGTGCCACGATCACAAATTCGACCCGCTGACGATGCGCGACTACTACGCGCTCTACGATGTCTTCAACCAGACGAGCGAGGACGGCAAAGGTCGCAGTGGTCAGGCCGCGCCCGCGATGGATTTGAGCACGCCCGCCGAACTGGAGCGCAGCAAGAAGGCGAATGCCGCGGTGAATGCCATCGCGGACGAGGTGGATGCCTTTGAGCTGAAAAAGTTCCCGCGTCCGGCAGGCAAACCGCTCACGGAATCGGCCGCGTTTGATCTGCCTGGCAATCTTCCGGCCTACATCGCGAAGACGATCCCGCGCAATCGCGGCGTCGATCCGCTGCTGGAGGCCATCGGCTACTTCAAAGACAAGGATCGCGACTACACGAAGCTGCTCCAGCGCCTGCTCGCCGCGCAGCGCGAAAAGGTCACCGCCAGCAACGCGGTGACGAAGGTCATGGTCATGGACACGCTGCCACAGCCGCGTGAGACTTTTCAGCTCGACAAAGGCGCTTACGACAAACCCACGACGACGAAGGTCAGCTTCACCACGCCCGCCGTGCTGCCGCCGCTGCCGAAAGACGCGCCGAAGAACCGTCTCGGCCTCGCGCAGTGGCTCGTGAGTCGCGAAAATCCGCTCACGGCCCGCGTGACGGTGAACCGCTTCTGGCAATCACTCTTCGGCATCGGGCTCGCAAAGACCGCGGAGGACTTCGGCGTGCAGGGCGAGGTCCCACCGCATCGCGAGCTGCTCGACTGGCTCGCCGCTGAGTTCATGGAGAGCGGTTGGGATGTGAAGCATCTCATCCGGCTCATCGTGACGAGCGAGACGTATCAGCGGAGTTCGCAGTTCGTAGTTCGGGCTTCAGCCCGTTCAGGGAGCTCCATTGACGGGCTAAAGCCCGAACTACAAACAGATCCGGAAAACAGGCTGCTTGCCCGCGGGCCGCGTTTCCGCATGCCTTCGTGGATGCTGCGGGATCAGGCGCTGGCGCTTTCAGGTTTGCTGAAACCGCAGCTCGGCGGGCCAAGTGTGAAGCCTTACCAACCCGAGGGCATCTGGGAGGAGGCCACGTTTGGCAAAAAGACCTACCAGCAGGACCACGGGGATGCCTTGTATCGTCGCACGCTGTATGTCTTCTGGCGGCGCATCGTGGGACCGACGATGCTCTTCGATAACAGCTCCCGCCAAGTCTGCGCGGTGAAGGCCACGCGCACCAACACGCCGCTGCATGCGCTCGTCACGCTGAACGACACCACCTTTGTCGAAGCCGCCCGCGTGCTGGCGGAAAAGGTGCTGCGCATGGCCGGTGATGACGAGGCGCACCTGAAGCATGCCTTTCAAATCGTCACGCATCGAGCGCCGAAGGCCGATGAACTGGTCATCCTGCGCCGACAGCTCACCGCCTTGCGACCGCAGGCCGCCAGCGGGGCGGAAAAGCTACTGAAGGTCGGCGAAGCAAAGTCCGATGCCACTTTGAAGCCCGAAGAGCATGCCGCGTGGACCAGCCTTTGCCTCATGCTGCTCAACCTCGACGAAGTCGTCTCCAAAGAATGAACTCATTGCCGAAAAAGACGAAAAGAGTCCGAAAAAAGGGCACAACCGATCTCCTCGAGCAGAGGGAGTGGGTAGAAACATTTGGGGTAGAAAAATTGGCTCTGAAAATTTTTCTACCCCTCATCTTTCTACCAAAACCTTCTTTCGGCCTTCTTTCGTTTCTTTCGGCTAGCCTTCCTTCCTCATGAACCCGCACGACCTCCATCGTCAGCATCTCACGCGTCGTGCCTTGTTCGGACAGGGAGCGGCTGGCATCGGTTCGCTGGCGCTAGGTTCGCTGATGGCCTCGCAGCGGCCGGATCCGCTCGCACCGGCGCTGCCGCACTTTGCGCCGAAGGCCAAGCGGGTGATTTACCTGCTGCAAAACGGCGCGCCCTCGCATGTCGATCTCTTTGATCACAAGCCGATGCTCAAGCAGATGCACGG
>JBJONJ010000368.1:0-3610 GCA_046051905.1 Verrucomicrobiota bacterium | reverse complement strand
TGACCTGCCGCGTGTCCGTTCACCTCCTCGCGTGCCTCGCTGCTCTCGCCCCGCTATCACCTCGGGCGGAGGCTGTCGCGGAAGCTCCTTGGTGGAGAAAAATCCCCCTCATCGGCCGCTTGGGTGCGGGCGGCAGCGAGTCAAAAAAGATCTCCATGCCACGCCTGCGACTCGGCGACTTCTCCGGCGGCACGGGAGCCAGTGCCAAAGCTGGCTTGCACAACGAGTTGCTGGCCTCGCGGGAGTTTTTCGTGGCCACGGCGGAAGAGCCCTCTGATTACACGCTCGACGGCTCCTCGGTAGGCGGCCGCGTGAACAGCCGGCTGATCGACAAGAAGGGTAAAAAGCTCTTTGAGCGCAGTTACGCCGCGCCAGGGCTCGATGAAAACATCAAGGCCCTCGCCGACGACGTGATTTACACCCTCACTGGTATGCCCGGCCTCGCCACCAGCCGCTTGGTCTTCGTGAGTGACAAGTCCGGCCGCAAGCAGGTTTATGTGTGCGACTCGGCCGGCCGCGAGGTGCAGCAGATCACGCACGACCGCCACGGTGCGGTGTCCCCCTCCCTCTCACCGGATGCCTCCATGGTCGCCTTCACCAGCTATCGCAGCGGTTTCCCGGAAGTGCGGCTGATGGACATCCACTCCGGCTTGGAGCGGGAGGTCAGCGACACCCCTGGCAGCAGCGCTGGCCCGGCCTTCTCGCCCGATGGTTCCCGCCTAGCCATGGTGATGAGCTTCATCGGCAATCCAGAAATTTTTGTGACCGATCTGAATTCCAACACGGCGGCCTGCATCAGCGACTCCATCGGCGCGCCTGGCAGTCCCACCTGGCATCCCGATGGAAAGCGCATCGCCTTCTCGAATGACGACGGGCATGGCTCCTCGATCTACATCGTCGAGGTGCCCCAGAAGGAGGGCCAGTCCACGCGGCTTTTCCGCTGGAGCTCCGGCTGGGGCGATTCCACCGACCCCGAGTGGTCGCCCGATGGCAAACAAATCGCGTTCACCGCCCGCAGCGCCGGCCAGTGGATCATCGGCATCAAATCCTACTCGGGTGGCGGCGCCAAGGTCATCCAGCGCGGCGGAGCCATGCATCCGAGCTGGAGCCCGAACGGACGCTACCTTTGCTACACCCAGCATGGCGAACTCTTCATCCATGAGATCGCCACCGGCGGACGCCGGTCGATCGTGAAAAACTTCGGCCGCATCACGGAGCCCCGCTGGATGCGCTGAACGCCCGACGCCCCCGATGAACCTTCCCGCCTTCAGCCTGTTCTCCGCCGGCCTCGCCCTGAGTGCCTGCTCGGTGATGCCTTCCATGCCATTCTCGAAAAAAGATGATGCTTCCGTCGTGTATGCCCTCGGCTCTCGCGATGGCTTTAGTTCGCCGCTGAATGGTTCGCTGCGCCTGGCCTGTCCGGCCTTTGAGTTCAAAGGCAGCCAGATTTCGCTCTCCAGTGCGCACGCGCAGCAACTCGAAAGGCTGGCGGAAGAATGGAAAACAGAGCCCAAGAGCCGCTACCTCATCGCAGGCTACACGCCGCCCGATCTGCCAGAGGACCACGCTCGTGCTCTCAGCGAACGCCGCACCCTCGGCCTACGCCAGCGCCTCATCGAACTCGGTGTCGAAGGTGCCAACATCCAGACTCTCGGATTGGGGAATGATTTTTCGCAAACCAGCCCCGCCAGCCATGTGGCGCTGGTTTACAAGCAGTGAGGCCACGCTAGAAAGGAGGCCGCAAACCTCCACCTGCCTCCGCTTTGACTCCTGAACCCATTTCCAATCACGTCTCCATCTGGGGAGAAGGCCCCATCTGGCATGGCGACCGCCTCCTCTACGTCGACATCGAAGCGCACAAGATCCTCGCCTTCACGCCCACCACCGGCGAGGAGAAGGTCTGGAACGTCGGCCAGCGTGTCGGCACCGTGGTGCCTCGTGCCAAGGGCGGACTCGTCTGGGCGGGCGATGACGGTTTCTTTTTCCTCGATGAAGCCACCGGCGTCTCCACTGCCATCGCCGATCCCGAGCCAGCCATGCCGGACAACCGCTTCAACGATGGCAAATGCGATCCCGCAGGCCGTTTCTGGGCTGGCACCATCTGCCTCAAAAAACGCCCCGAAGCCTCGCTCTACTGCCTGCACACCGATTTGAAGGTCGAGAAGAAGTTCAGCCCCGTCACCAACTCCAACGGCATCATCTGGAGCCGCGATGGCAGCACGATGTTTTATATCGACACCCCTTCGAAGAAGATCCGCGCCTTCGATTTCGATGTCAGCACCAGCGCCATCAGCGCTGAACGCGTGCTTTGGGATACCAGCACCGATGCCTCCGTGCCCGATGGCATGACGATCGACAGCGAGGACCGCCTCTGGATCGCCTTTTGCCATGGGGCGAAGGTCGTCCGCTTCGATCCCGCCTCGAAGAAGGTCGAGCACCAGATCGACTTCCCATGCATCGAAACCACCGCCTGCGCCTTTGGCGGTCCTGATTTGAAGGATCTCTACATCACCACCGGCCGCAAGCCCGGCCTCGAAGAACCTCTCGCCGGCCGCCTCTTCGTCTGCCGCCCCGGCGCCACAGGCGTGGCCTCCCAAGCCTTCCTCGGCTAAATTCATCATTCATCATTCATCATTCTGAAATGACCTCCCTCCTCATCACCGGCTGCAAAGGCCGCATGGGCCAAGCCCTCCTCCGCGCCGCTGAATCCCAAAGCGTCTCCGTCGCCTCCACCATCGACCTTGGCGATGATTTCCCTTCTGCTCTCGCCAAGGCGGACACCGTGATCGACTTCACCTCGCATCACTTCGCCGATGAACTCCTCCGTGAGTGCCTCCAGCAAAACAAACGCCTCGTCATCGGCACCACCGGCCACACGAACGAGCAGCTCGCCGCCATCCGAGAGGCCGCCAAGATCATCCCCATCGTCTTTGCCTCCAATTACAGCGTCGGCGTGAACACCCTCTTCTGGCTCACCCGTAAGGCCTGCGAGCTTCTCGGCCCCGATTTCGACCTCGAAGTCGTCGAGATGCATCATCGCATGAAAAAGGACTCCCCCAGCGGCACCGCACGCACCTTGGTGGAAATCCTCGCCGATGTCCGCGGCCTCGAATACGACCAGGACTGCCGCCACGGCCGCTTTGGCGATGTCGGGGCTCGCACACCGAAGGAAATCGGCGTCCACGCCATCCGTGGTGGCGATGTCGTCGGCGATCACACGGTCATCTTCGCCAACACTGGCGAACGCGTCGAACTCACCCACAAGGCCAGCTCGCGCGATACCTTCGCCAATGGAGCCGTCCGTGCCGCCGTGTGGCTTGCCGGACAAAAGCCCGGCCTGTATTCGATGCAGGACGTGCTCGGGCTAAAGTAGCCTGATAGCCACTTGATAGGTGCTTTTCTGAACGAACGAGGCGGCTGGCATGCACTTTCCTTGCGGCGCTTTGTCGCATCACACCATGTGCTTTTGCACTTTTGGTGACTGCTTTCTTGCGTAGAAAATAAAGCGAGTTACCTCAAGAGAACATGTCACGTGTCATTAAAAAAGATCTTATAGTCGAAGTAAGCAACAAGACGGGCGTCAAGGCCCAGGACGTCAACCTGGTCGTTG
>JBJONJ010000367.1:0-11174 GCA_046051905.1 Verrucomicrobiota bacterium | reverse complement strand
TTGCCCGCCGGCAGGGAAGATGCTTTCAAAGCCGGGAGCTGCGGCGTTGGCCAGCCAAGGCCAAATGAATATCGAATATCGAACAAGGAACATCGAATGATGAAGGATGAGCGCGAAGCGTCTGACTTCGGACTTCATCATTTCCTGTTCGATATTCGATATTCCTTTGTGCCTCACGCAAACAGCTCCCGGATAGGCCGGCCGCCGTTGATGAGTTGGACGGGGCGTCCAGAGTTCGTGTGGAGGATTTGATGCGGATCAATGCCGAGCTTCGAGTAAAGCGTGACGGCGAAGTCCTCCGGTGAGTAGATGTTTTCGCTGGCGTAGTAGCCCTTGGGATCGGTGGCACCGATGACGCCGCCACGTGGGACTCCCGCACCTGCGAAGAGGATGTTCATCGCGCCGGGCCAGTGATCGCGACCGCTGTCCTTGTTGATCTTGGGCGTGCGGCCGAATTCACCGAGGGCGATGACGAGCGTGCTCTCCAGCAGGCCACGACGGTCGAGATCGGTGATGAGGGCGGCCATGCCCTGGTCAAACTTTTGCATGAACTCGCTTTTGCAGGTCTTGAAAAGATCGCGGTGATGGTCCCATCCGCCGTAGTTCACGGTGACGAAGGGCACGCCGACCTCGACCATGCGACGGGCCAGCAACAGACGCTGGGCGAAGTCCGTGCGGCCATACAGATCACGCGTCTTGTCATCCTCGCGGCTGATGTCAAAGGCCTCTTGAGCCGGCTTGGAGGCGATCAGATCCACCGCTTTGCCGTAGAAGGTATCAAAGCTCACGGCCGGGTCCTCGGCGATGGCGTCGTTCAGGCGCTTCATGCGGTCGAGCGACATGCGCAGCTCGCGGCGGGAGAGGCCGCGGGCGTCGGAGATGTCCGAAGGCAGCACCACATCGCGCACTTTGAAGCCCTTGGCATTCGGATCACCGCCTGCCACAAAGGGTGCATGCTCGGCACCGAGGAAGTTCGGGCCGCCGCTGCGGGTGATGCTCGGCAGGGTCATGTAGCCCGGCAGGCCGTTCTGCGTGCCGCGCTTGTAGCTCACGACGCTGCCGAAGGATGGGTGGAAGGTCACAAAGGCCCCGCAGCCTACCGGCACGGGTGTGGGAGCGCCGGTCATCATGTAGTGATTGCCGCCGCCGTGGTTCGGGTCCTTGTGCGTCACGCTGCGCAGCACGGTGAATTTGTCCGCCACCTTGGCGAGGTGCGGCACGCACTCGGAGAAATGGGTGCCCGGCACGCTGGTCTTGATCGGCTTGAACTCACCACGGATGTCGCTGGGCGCATCGGCCTTCGGGTCAAACATCTCGTAATGCGAAGGACCACCATCGAGCCAGACGAGAATACAATTGACAGGGCGGCCCAGGGAGGGCTGTGGAGCATTCTCACGTGCCCGCAAAAGGCTGGTGAAGCCCATGCCACCACCTGCAGCGGTGAGACCGAGCTTGAGAAAATCACGGCGTTGATGGCCGGCACAGTTTTGAGTGATGCGAGGCATTTCGGGGAGGAAACGGCTGACAAACTACGTGCCTCACCTGGCATCCTTGCAGTCAAGCCTCACTTCTTCTTCCAAAATTGGAACCACTTCTTCTCCGAACGTGGCGGAGCGCCCACTGGAATAGCGGGCGTGGTGGTCGTTTTTTTGGCCGCCACCACCACGGGGCGTGGCGTGGGCTGTGGACCTTCGATGATGACAGTGAGGCCTTTGGTGATCCTTTTGGAAAGGCGGATGATGTCCCAGTTTGCCGTGCGCATGCAGCCGTGGCTAGTGCTGCGGCCAATGGTCTGCGGTTGATTGGTGCCATGGATGCCGATGCCGGGCTTACTGAGGCCGATCCACATGACGCCGACGGGGTTGTTTGGGCCGATGGGCAGTTCGTAGAAGTTCGAGGTGCGTACGCCGTAGTTCAGCACGCCTGCGTCCCAGCGGAAGGTGGGCATCTGGGCGATGCCGACGATCTTCCATGTGCCCGGCGGGGTGGCGAGGTGGCCGCTGCCCGGAGTGATCGGCAGGCTGGCAAGGAGTTTTTCGCCCTCATGCAGGCCGAGGAGTTTTTCCTTGGTGTCGATCTTGAGCACACGATTCGCGAACTCAGGTGCCTCGGGGATGCTCGGCACGGGTTCGAGCAGTTCGATTTGAAAGGGCTCGACCACGTTCGGGACCTTCAGGCTGTCACCGGGCTTCAGGGCGCTCATCTGCGTCGGACGGTTGAGATACTCGATAAGCTCGGGTGAGGTGTGGAAGCGCTCCGTGAGGAATTCGAGCAGCGAGTCGTAGGGCAGATACTTTTTCTTGCTCTGCAGCGATGGCTTGCCCGGGACCTTGCCGATGAATTTGAGGTCCTCAGGACGGATCGCGTAGGTGGTGTAAAGCTCGGCGATGCTGCTCAGGTCGAGAGAATGGAGGCCGATCTCCGTCTCCGGCATGCCATTGGACTTTTGATAGCGCTTCAACGCCTTGGTGGTGAACTCGCCAGGGCGGCCGTCTACTTTGCCAGGACCGAATAGCTTGGCATCGAGGAACAGCTGCAGGCGTAGGATGGATTCAACCGGCTGGGGGGCCTTGGGCAGGTCGGAGATGGTCGCTTGGGCGATGACGCTGGCGGGCAGGGCCGCGCAAAAAAGAGTTGGTAAACAGGATTTCATCGCGGGCTAAGTTGTGTCATCAAGGTCGGAGGACGCAACTGGCATGCCACCTAGATCAGGAAAGGGGCCAGCGCTCCGGCAGCGGCACGACCTTCCGCTGCCGGTTCTCAAAGCGTAGGGTAGTCGCGTAGCCCACGCTGCGTACGAGGTCGAGTGCCTTGTCGAAATCGGCAGCGACATCGGTGGGCACATGCGCATCCGAATTGATCACGATGGGCACGCTGGCGCTGAAGGCCATCTCCAGCATCTCGCGGGCCGGGTAAATCTCACGCACATCCTTGCGCAGGCCGGCGGTGCTGACTTCGAGCACGCCATCGGTATCGACGAGCGCCTGGATGACGGGTTCGTAGTAACGGCGGAGATCTCCGGCGGGTCGCAGGCCAAAGCGCTTCGCGAGGTCGGGATGCGCATGAAAGTCGAACTGCTTCGTGCGGATCATCTGCTCATAGAGCTTCCAGTACATGCCCCACATGTGCTCGATGTCCGCGGCGCTTTGCCAGCGGGAGACGTGCTTCGGGTCATCCACTGCCACGCCATCGTGGATGTAGTGCACGCTGCCGATGAGGTAATCCCACTCAGCCATGCCGGTGGTCTCGTCGATCCATTTGCCATAGCCTTCGAGATGATCGCACTCGAGGGCGAGCCGGATCGGAAAGTCCGGCAAGGCCTCGCGGGCCTCCTGCACGAGCTCGAAGTAACGCGGTAGATCACCCAGCGGCATGCGCCAGTTGTCGTAGATCTCTGGCATCGGGTTGTGATCCGAGAGGCCGATCTCGGCGAGACCGATGGCCTTCGCATGGCGGGCATAGTCCACCGGGTTTCCCTCGGCGTGAAGACAAAGCGGCGTGTGCGTGTGGTAATCGGTGAGCATGGGGCGGTGAGGTGGAGTGTTGGAGTATGGGAGTAATGGGTTTCTGGCAAATGCCAATGCTCCAACACTCCGTCACTCCATGGTCTCGTCACTCCGCCTGCTGCGCCTGCCAGAACTCCCGCAGCTCGCGGAGCTGCTTCTTGTTTGGCTTGGTGACCTGCTCGTGCTCGGGCGGCGTGATGAGTTTTTTCTCGCGGCGGGCTTCCGAGGCTTTGTGAATCCACTCGATGGGTGTGAGGTTCTCACAAAACTCCGCCACTCGCGGTGGCCCCAGCCGCTGGGCGGGGGCACCGAGCATTTTGAGCCGGAGACGCAGATCGCCGCGCACCACTTCGATCACATCACCCGGCCGCAGGTATCGAGAGGCTTTCACGAGCTGGCCGCCGAGCGTCACATTGCCCTTCGCGCAGGCCTGGGTGGCGAGAGAGCGGGTTTTGAAGACCCGCACATGGTGCAGCCATTGATCGGCTCGTTGGGTTGTCTCCGCCTCGCTCATGCCTTGGCATAGGTGCGCTCGCCAAAGATGGCGCTGCCTACGCGGACGATGGTGGCGCCTTCTTCGATGGCGACCTCGAAATCGTGGCTCATGCCCATCGAAAGCTTCGGCAGCGGCGCTCCCCCGAGCTTTTCCAGTTCATCGCGAAGGGTTCGCAGCGTGGCAAAGTAGGGACGCGTCTTCTCCGGCATCGGATCAAAGGGCGGGATGCACATCAGGCCCTGGATGTGCAGGCGGTCCATGTCATACAAGGCGTCCAGGCCACCTTCGCGTAGCTCGGCGGGCTTGAAGCCGTGTTTCGTGCTCTCCGCCGCGAGATTGACCTCCAGATACACTTTGGGAAACAACCCCAGTTCGCCGCCGATGCGCTGGATGTCGCGGGCGAGGTCGATGGAGTCCACGCTGTGCACCGCGTCCACGAGGGGGAGGATTTTGCGCACCTTGTTCGACTGCAAATGGCCGATGAGATGCCAGCGCAGCTTCGAGGGCAGCTCCGGGGCTTTCGCCAGGACTTCCTGCACCTTGTTCTCGCCGAAAAGAAGCTGCCCCGCGTCCATCGCCTCGCGAATGGCCTCCACGGGAAACGTCTTCGACACGGCCAGCAGGTCCACCGAACTGGCATCGCGTCCGGAACGCTCGCAGGCGGTGCGGAGACGCTCGTGAATGGCATGCAGTCGGTCAGCGAGAGCGCTCATGGCAGGGCAGGGAGGTTACACGGAGGAGGCGAGCACCTTCACCGCATTGCGCAGCAGGGTGAGACCGGCCTCCTGGCTTTTTTCCGGGTGAAACTGCACGGCGACAAGGTTCTTCCGCGCGATGCCGCTGATGAAGCTGGTGCCGTAATCGGTGCGGCAGAGCGCCAGCGACTCATCCTGCACCTCCGGATAGTAGGAGTGCACAAAGTAAACGTGCGTCGGATTTGACAGCCCTGCCCACACGGCGGCGTGCTCCGGCGCCCACTGCGCGACGTTCCAGCCCATGTGGGGAATTTTTAGACCGCTGGCGGCATCGAATTTCCGCACGCTACCTTTGGCAATCGCCAGACCTTCCACGCCGGGGCATTCCTCGCTGCTTTCAAACAGCAATTGATAGCCCAGGCAGATGCCGAGGTAAGGTTTGCCAGCCGCGAGCCAGTCTTTGAGCGGCTGCCAGAGGCCGCGTTCCTTCAAAATGCGCACCGAATCGCCGAAGGCTCCCTGGCCGGGAAACACGAGAACATCGATGCCTTTGAAATCGGCTGGGGCCGTCACGAGCTCGGCGTGGGTTTCGATGGCCTCAAAGGCATTCAGCACGCTGCGCAGGTTCCCCGCGCCGTAATCAAGCACTCCGAGTTTCATCATCAGAGAACGTCCTTGGTGCTGGGGATGCCGGTGACACGGGGATCGAGACGCGTGGCGGCGTCCATCGCCCGGGCGAGACCTTTGAAGATAGCCTCGGCCATGTGGTGCGCATCACGACCGCGGCGGATCTCGACGTGGAGCGTGGCAAGAAGGCTGGACGAGAAGGCGCGGAGGAACTCCTCCACGAGCTGGTAGCTGAAGCGGTTCACCCCGCCGATGGCCTCCACGCGTTCTGGCGCATGGTAGCTTAGGAAGGCGCGGCCGCTGAGGTCGATGGCCACCTCGGCCAGCGTCTCATCCATCGGCAGCAAGAAGAAGCCGTAGCGGGTGATGCCCGCCTTGTTTCCCAGCGCCTCGCGGAAGCACTGGCCCAGCACGATGCCGGTGTCCTCCACCGTGTGGTGATAGTCCACCTCGATGTCCCCCACGACCTTTACCGTGAGGTCAAACAGCCCGTGCTTCGAAAAAAGCG
This sequence comes from Verrucomicrobiota bacterium, assembly GCA_046051905.1. Lineage (GTDB taxonomy): Bacteria > Verrucomicrobiota > Verrucomicrobiia > Verrucomicrobiales > Verrucomicrobiaceae > Prosthecobacter. The sequence continues at coordinate 5,342 of JBJONJ010000367.1, read as the reverse complement.
TGAGCATGTGGTCGAAAAACGGGACACCCGTGTCGATCTGCGCTTTGCCGGAGCCATCGACATTCAATTCGATGGCAATGTCCGTCTCGGCGGTCTTGCGGGTGATCTTGGCGGTGCGTGACTGGCTCATGAGCGGACGAACAAACACGCACATCGCCCTTTCGACAACCATCTTCTGGCCCCGTGCGCGGCACGCATTTCGGCGCTTTGAAATGCGTGCTGGACATTTCAGCGCGTTTTCCCATAAAGTCCGCCCTCTTTTTCCGGCATGCGCATCGTCTCCAAAGTCCTCTGGACCCTCGCCTTTATGGCCGCCACCTTCATCTGGATGGTGCTCTTTGAGCACGGATTCAGCCTGAAGGGGCTCACCGAAGGCACCCAGACGGAATTGAAGGCCATCAGCGGATGGTTCTCCGGTAAAAAATAAGTCACCAACCTCTCCACGCCCTCTCCCCCGGGAACATGATCACCACGGACCTCGACCTCGACCCCAAATATCAAAACCTCTGGAAGCGCGCCCTCGTCTCCGCCGATCAGAAAAACTGGGACTATGTCATCAATTTGGTTCTGCCGATTGTGAAGGATAACGTCGGCTTCATGCAGGGACGCATGCTCTTGCGCACCGCGGAAGGGGAGAAAGTCAACGCCGGCGGGAAAAAGTTCGGCCTCGGCGGCCTCAGCCTCGGCGGCGGGTTGTTCAAATCCTCCAAGAAAGACCCGGCCGAAGTCATCGCGGACATGGAGGAGAACATCTTCCAGAAAGACCCCTTCAACATGGGGTCCAACACCCAGCTCTACGATCTGGCGATGAAGATGCACTTCCCGGAACTGGCCGCCTTTGCCTTGGAGACGATCCGCATGGGCCACCCGGAGAACACGAAGAACATGCACAAGCTGGCCGAGCATTACATGGCCCACGAAGAGCCGCAGAAGGCCAGTGACACGTATCGTGCCATCCTCAAGGTCGATCCCCGCGACATCGCCGCGAGCAAAGGCGAGAAGGACGCCGCCGCCAAGACCTCCATCAAGACCCAGGGCTGGTCCCAGGATGGCGACTTCCGCAAGGCCATGAAGGACAGCGGCGAGGCTGCCAAGCTCGAGAAGCTTAACAAGCAGGGCATGACCCAAGAGGAAATGGAGCAATTCCTCGCCGAGACCATCGAGCAATACAACGCCGACCAGACGAACATCGTCGTCGTCAAGCGCATGGCGGATCTCTACGAGCGGATCGGCCAGCTTGAGAATGCCTACACTTTCTTCGAGTATGCCCTCACGCTGAATCCGGGGGACGTGTCCATGCAGCGCAAGGTGGAAAACCTTCATAACAAGATCCTGGACCTCCAGGTCACCCAGATGGAGGCTGACATCGAAGCCAATCCTGACGCTCCGGACATCGACGACAAGCGGGCGCAGATCGCCGAAATCCGCCGCCAGCGGGCTGGCAAGCTCATCGAAGAGGCCAAGGTCCGCGTCGAGCGCAATCCAACCGACAAGTCGCTGCGCTACGAACTTGGCCAGGCCCTCTTTGAAGGCGGACTCTTCACCGAAGCCATCCCCGAGCTGCAGCAGGCCCGCTCGAACCCCCACATCCGCACGAAGGCCATGCTCCTGCTCGGCCGCTGCTTCGAGAAAAAGAACATGAACGACCTCGCCGAAGGCGTGTTCGCCGAGGCCGCGAAGGAGTTGGTGGCCATGGACAACATCAAGAAGGAGATCCTTTACGAACTGGCCATGGTTTATGAAAAGTCCGGCAAGCGGGATCAATACCTCGAAGCCCTCAAGGAGATCTACAACACCGACTACGGCTACCGCGACGTGGCCAAGCGAGTGGAGTCATCCTACTCGTAAAGGCTGTTTTCATTCCCAAAAGCAACGGGGCAGGCTGAAGAGCCTGCCCCGTTTTTTTTGATCGCACGTCTCAGACGATTTCCGGCACCACGAAGGGCTCGCGATACTTATCTTTCAGCATGGCATTGGCCGCGTCGTGGTCGATGAAGCGCTCGTCCTTGCCGTTCATCTTCAAAACAGGGCCGAGCGTGAGCTTGTCCTTGCTCAAATCGACGTCGTTTTTCGCCAGGTGCTCCTTCATGCGCTCGAAGGTCTCCGCGGCAAAGTTGTCGCCCTTGATCGTTTCGAGGATCGCATCGGGATTTTGCTTCGCGCCGAGGCGATGGCTGATGTTTCCGGTGTGACAGAGGGCGCTGGAGAGGTGGCCTTCGAGGATGTCGGCGTGCAGATCGTCCACGCGACGGCTGCGGCAGGCGTGGATGAAGTTTTTGAAGTGGTCCTCCGAGCCGGAGAATTTCTTGATCTCCTTGCCCTCCTTGTCGAGTGCCACGGCTCCGCTGTAGCTGCTGACCACGACGCTGCCACCCTCGCATTCGACGATGACGCCGACGCCCGCGCCTTTGTATTTGTCCATGTCCTTGCTGTCCTTCGAGGAGGCTAAACCACGCACTTCAAAGATCAGCGGTGCCTTCTCATAGCCGTGGTAGATGATCTGAGTGTTCGCGGTCTCGCCATCGTCCTCATAACCGAGGCGTCCACCCACGCTCCACACTACCGGTGAGAGCTCCGATTCGCCGAGGAACCAGCGGGCAATGTCCATCTGATGAATGCCCTGGTTGCCGAGGTCGCCATTGCCGTAGTCCCAGGTCCAGTGCCAGTCGTAGTGCAGCCTCTTGCGGGTGAGCGGCTTCTTCGGCCCGGGGCCGCACCAGAGGTCGTATTCGACGCTGTCCGCCACCTTTTGCTCACCCTCGGCCTTGCCAATGCTGGGACGGCGTTTGTAGCACAAGCCGCGCGAGAGGAGGATTTTGCCGAGGTTGCCGTCCTGCACGAATTTCACCGCCGCGGCGAGGCCGGTGCGGCTGGAGCGGGCCTGCGTGCCGGTCTGCACGATTTTGGAATGCTTCCGCGCCGCCTTCACGATCTGGCGGCCCTCCCACACGCAGTGCGAGACGGGCTTCTCGACATACACGTCCTTGCCAGCCTGGATCGCCCAGATGGAGGCCAGCGCATGCCAATGGTTCGGCGTGGCGATGCTGACCGCGTCGATCGACTTGTCGTCAAACACACGGCGCATGTCGGTGTATGGCGTGACCTTGATCTTCTCCTTGTCGAGGGCCTGCACATGCTTGTTCATCACGCTGCTGTCCACATCACAAAGCGCCGCGAGCCTCACACCCTCGTCTTTGAGGCCTTTGTAGCCGCTGATGTGCCCTGCGCCGCGACCGCCAAAGCCGATGACGGCCATGTTGATCGTGTCACCGGGGCTTTTTTGCGCCCAAGAGGTTTTGGCGATGTAGAAAACGCCGGTGGAGGCGGCGACGGACTGGGTGAGAAAGCGACGGCGGTTGGTCATGGCGCGGTGAATACGTCCATAGAGCGTCGCCTGTTGCGAACTCGAATCCTCACGCGTGCATCACCTGGCCACCGTCGATATTCAGCGTCTGGCCGGTGATGTTCTTCGCGTGGTCGGAAGCGAGGAAGCAGGCCATGGCTGCATACTCCTCCGGCATCTGCCAACGGCCGAGGTGGGAGACCTTCTTGATCTTCGAGGCGGCCCAATCGTCAAAGCTCTGTCGCTCGCTCTCGGGCAGCAGCTTCTGGCCCGCAGCCCAGATGGATTGATTCAGCTCCGTCTTCACCATGCCGGGAGCGAGGGCATTCACACGCACGTTGTGCGGCCCGAGGTCCTTCGCGGCGCACTGCATGAAGTTGATCAATGCGGCCTTGGACGCGCTGTAAGGCGGATCGGTCTGCGAGCCCATCTGCCCGGCCACGCTAACCAGAAACAGCATGCTGCCGCCGCCTCGCTCAATGAGCCTTGGAGCGAAAGCATGCGCGGTGTGGACTGCGCCGAGGAGGTTCACCTCCAGCACGCGAGGCCAGTCGGACGGCTGGAGGTTCCAAAACGGAAAACCGAACTTCCCGGAGCCGACACCTGCGCAGAAGATCACATGGTCAACCTGCTCAAAACCGGCCGCAAAGGCCTTCATGGCCTCAAAATCGGTCACATCGCCCGCGGTGATGAAATCGGCATTCGCCTCCCGGTCAAAGGCGCGGACATGGCAGCCCTCAGCGCGAAAACCTTCAGCGATGGTTCTTCCGATGCCGCGAGCGGCTCCGATGATGGCGACAGATTGATTTTGGAGATGCAGGTTCACAGATTGGGCCGCCAGCCATGCGCGGAATCTCCCGCGTGGCAAGCCCGCCATTACACCGCGCCCCGGATCTGGCAGCCAATGGATGGTGAGCGTGCTTGGTCGTGAGTTGAGACATGTCCGAAACCCCGAAGAAAAAGCTGTCCCTCTATGGCTGGGTTGGCTCGAACGCTGTAGCCGAGCTTCGATAAAGCGCCTAGCCGATGGGGGACGCGATGAGATCGCTCAATGTCAGGCGGGGGCGGCACGATCTCGTAGGCTGTGCCGGAGAATTCCTTCACGAAAACCGTCAGCGGCAGTTCAAAGATGCCGTCTTGCATCGGGTAGCCGTTCTTCGGCCCCGGTTCGCCCTTCAAAACGCGGGTGTCGCCGTGCGGATTCCAAACGCGGATGACATCGGTGGACTTGTCGTAACTCAAAATGGCATACGCGTGGTTCGGCGTGATGCCGGGTAGATTGGTTTTGAGCGTGCCGCAGGTCATGAGGCGATTTTCCTTCGTGGCGGCAGTCAGGGCGGCGCGGAGCTCGGCCATGTGCTTGTCGTAGTCGGCCTGCGGGAGGTCTTTTTTCTTCGCGAAACTGCACGAGACGCGAAATATCTCGCGCCCGGTGATGAAGGCGAGTTGCGTGCCGGCGCTGCCACCGCGGTTCAGCGCATCGAGCCCCGTGGCATCGCGCGGGTCCGCGGGCTTCTTCGCACTGTGGGCCACCCCGGCGGCTTTTTCATACACGTTCACCCACAGGCTGCCGTCCTCGTTTTGAGAAGTGAGCGCGATCTCCGTGTCCGTGGGCGCGGCCACCTTCACCTCCTGCAGGCCGAGTTTGACGAGGTAATGGCCATCCTCGAGCGGACGGATCATCTGCTCGCGGATGTCGTCTGGCCGCTCATGGGCGAGCGCAGCCAGCGGCGCGAGCGAGAAGCAGTTGCCCATGGGGCCTTGGCGGATGGTTTCGATGCGCGGTCCCTCGGGTGGAAACAGCTCACGTTGGGTGCTGGCGATGCGTTTGAGGCTGCTGCCAAACATCGCCGGAAAGTCCGGCATGCCCTTGTCGACCGGCTGCGCTTTCGCTAGTTGCTGCAGATGCTCCAGCGTGAAGGTCGGCAGTGCGACCTTCTTGAAACGCGAGGCACGTTTCAGCGCCGCGATGGCTGCCGCGTCTTCTCCGCGCAGCTTC
>JBJONJ010000366.1:0-3109 GCA_046051905.1 Verrucomicrobiota bacterium | reverse complement strand
AGCGGGAGAGGTGCTTTTGGAAACGGCGCTGGCGAAGGAGGGCGGCGGCGAGGACGGTGAGGGTGCCGAGGAGCCAGGCCGCTAGCGCGGAATGACGAAGGGAGAATGACGAATGAGGAAGAGGGGCGGGCAGGAGTTCGGTGGAAGAGACAGAAGGGACTAAAAGGACAGAAGCGACCGCCGGAGCGGTGATCGTGATGTCACTTTGGTCCCTTTTGTCATTTGGGTCCTTCAGAAGCGCTCCCAGACCAAAATCAGCCGGGATGAAGGCCGGAAGCATCAGTTTGGCACCAACCAGTATCCACAAACCGATGCGCCACGCGGGACTGAGCCGCGTGCCGAGCATCACCCGCAGGCTGAGCACGGCGAGGATGAGCAGGCTGGCTTCGAGGGAAGTGCGCTGGAGCCAGTGGAGGAGAGTTTCAGCAGTCATGACGGCGGTTGGGGACTGAAAATTGAGAACTGAAAACTGAAAATTGGAAAATGGGGCGCTGACGAGGGAAAGGCAGCGCAGCTACTTTTTGAGTTTCTTCTCGGCCTGAGCGAGCACCTCACGAAGGGCGGCGAGGTCGTCTTTCGAGACTTCCTCGCGTTCCATGAGGCCGGCGACGAAGGGTGTAAGACGGCCGTTGAAGACGCGGTCGAGGAAACTGCGGCTCTCTTCGAGCTGGCAGTGATTTTGATCGACGGCGGGCGTGTAGCGAAACTCGCGTCCCACCGCTTCGACAGCGAGAGCGCCTTTTTCGGTGAGGCGGCGGATGAGGGACTGCACGGTGCGTGGCTTCCAGTGTAGACGGCCTTCGAGTTCCTTCACGACCTCACCGAGCGTGCTGGTGCCGCGTTCCCAGAGCACCTTCATGACGGTCCATTCAGCGTCGGAAATCCGGGGCGTGGCGGGGAGATCGTCGTCAGGTTTGGCGGGCATGGCTTCGGATTACGGATGTGATCCATCGGGATTGCGTGTGTAATCCAAAGTTGGCAAGAGCCTTTTTGCTTCGCACTATCCGCGCCCGCATGACTGCCGCCCTTCATCTCGCTCTCCGCTATGTGCTGCGGCATCGTGTCCAGAGCCTGCTGCTGGCCTCGGCGCTGGGACTGGTGGTGGCGCTGCCGCTTTGCCTGCGAGTGCTGGTGCGCCATGCGCAGGCGGAATTGAGATCGCGTGCGGCATCGACACCGCAAATCGTGGGCACGCGAGGCAGTGCGCTCGATCTGATGATGACGGCGCTTTACTTCAAGAAGGAGAATCTGGCCTCGCTGCCCTTGAAGGATGTGCCGCCGAGTGGCATTCCGCTGCATGTGCGCTTCGAGGCTCAGGGTGCGCCCATCGTGGGGACGGCACTGGAGTATTTTGCGTTTCGCGGACTCGGGGTGGCGGCTGGCAAACAGATCACGCGGCTGGGCGATTGCGTGGTGGGCGCACGGCTGGCACGTGAACGCGGCCTGAAGCCGGGCGACGCGGTGTTTTCGACCCCGGAGCAGACCTTTGACATGGCGGGCACCTACCCGCTGAAGATGCGTGTCACCGGCATCCTGACCGCGAACGGCACGCCGGATGACGACGCGGCATTTTGCGATCTAAAGACCGCCTGGCTGATCGAAGGCCGGGCGCACGGTCACGATGATGTGAAAGGCACCGACGTGCTCAAAGAAGAGGATCACAACACGGTGGCCAACGCGGCGGTGCGGATGTTCCAGGAGGTCACGGAGGCGAATTTGAACTCCTTCCACTTCCACGGCGACCTTGGCGACTACCCGGTGAGCGCCGCCATCGTGGTGCCGCCGGATGCGAAAACGGAGGCGCTGATGGCGGGCATGTATGCGCGGTCGAAAACCGCGCAACTCATCCGTCCTCGCGATGACATGGAGGGCCTGCTCAAACAACTCGTGCGCCTCGAAGGCTTCGCCGCCAGCATGCTGCTCACCACCGCGGGCGCCGCCTTGTTTGTTTCGGCGCTCGTGTTTGCGCTTTCGTTCCGTCTGCGACGTCGCCAGTTCACCACGCTGGAGGACATCGGCGTGTCCCGCGTGTCCTTGATTAGTGTGAAGACCCTCGAGATCCTGCTCATCGCCTTGTTGGCGCTGGTCATCGCCGCGTCGCTGTATGGCCTGGCCGTGTGGGCGGCACCGGTGGTGATGCGGATGGCGGTGTGAGTAGGTTATCTCATCAAGGCGACGACCGCATTATGTCCGCCCATGGCGACGCTCAAATTGAGCACGACCTCGTCTTTGGCGAGCTTGGAGGCAATCGCGGGCACGGTGAAGCCTTTCGTGGGCTCAGTGAGATTCGGCAGATTTGGCGGAAGCAAGCCATTGCACATGGAATGGGCGAGGATGGCGGTTTCGAGAGCGCCGCTGGCACCGAGTGAATGGCCGGTGAAGGGCTTCAGCAGACGCAGCGTAGGTTTGTGAGCTGCCTCGGCAAAGACGGCCTTCAACGCGGTAGCTTCGGCGGCGGCTTGAGCGGGTGTTCCATTGCCGTGCGGGCAGATGGCGGCGATGCGGCGGGGCGAAAAAGCCTTTGCAGCGGCCTTCAGGCATCGCGTGATGCCTTCGCCCTTCGGCTCGGCCCCGATGGGGTCGTAGGCATCGGAGGTGGTCCAATAGCCCGCGAGCTCGCACCAGGCATCGGCGGGGCGTTTGGAGCTTGTTTCGAGCAAAAGAGCCACACCGGCCTCGGCGGGGAAAAAGCCGCTCGTTTTGGGCGAATAAGGATCGTTCACGTCGTTCGCACTCAGCAGCCCGGATTCGGCAAACGAGGTCAAAAGAGCCGGTGAGAGCGGGAGATCGACGGAGACAACGACGGCGCGTTTCGCCAATCCGCAGCGCAGGTGCATCATGGCCATGCCGAGGGCATCGAGGCCGGAGGCGCAGCCATTCGAGAGGAGATGCGTGGCTCCGCGAATGCCAAGCTCGATGCTCACCGCGGCGGCGATCTCGCTGTGGAGGTTGTTGCTGGCGGCGTAGATTTTGCGGCGCTTGCGCCCGGGCCACGGATCGAGCCATCCGGCGGCATTGCCACGGCTGCTCCCGGCAAAGACACAGGCATCCGCGAGGTCCTCGCGACTCCATCCACGGGCAGCGACGGCACGTTTTGCCACATCGACGG
>JBJONJ010000365.1:0-7252 GCA_046051905.1 Verrucomicrobiota bacterium | reverse complement strand
TTGAGCCCCCAGTCATACTGGTGGGAGCCTTTGAGGAAGAAACCCGGCGTTTCCTGGGGGACGCTCGTGAAGTATTCTTTTTCCTTTTTGTCAGCAGCGGAGGTGGAGATGTCGGCCATGGAAATGTGCGGTTGGGGATGAATGTGAGGCCGCACGCATAACCAACCACGTCCCGGCTTCCATGCCTGACTCGGCGGGAAATGTGTCGGATTTGGCAAGACGGAGGTCACCCGCTCTCACCGCGTCACCCAATGCGAACCCGGCGAGAGACCGACCTGCCAGTTGCGCTCATGCATGTGGCTGTAGTCGGTTTTGCCCAGCGCACCGATGAGCCAGACGCCGGTCTGGCGCTTCCACTCGCGGCTCATACTCTCGGCGCTGTGGCAACCCCAGCTCTTGCAGAAGGCGTTCTTGGCGAAGGCGCTGCCGTTGATGCGGCCGAGGTCTGCCTGATGGAGCCAACAGACGGAGTTCGCATACACATCCGAGCTGTAATCGAACATGAAGCTGTACTTGTTCGAGTGGCCGAAGTACTCGAAGCCGGAGATTTTGGTGCTCCAGCGGCTCATGCCGCCATTGATGTAACGGATGAGTTCATCCGTGCTGCGAAACCACACCAGCTTGATGAAGGGGTAGGCCATCGGCACGCTCTCGATGTTCTGGGTGAGTGGCTGGCGCTCGGAGGCCGCGCGGCGCACATAACCATCGCGATACACCAGCCAAGTGATGTGCGTGCCCGCCGGGGCGGTCTTGTGGATCTCCTGCATGCGCACGCGGGCAGTGCGGATAAAGTTTCCCCACCAGCGGTCGTGCTGCTCCTGCGGCTTTCTCAGGTCCTCAAAGGTCCTCACCGCCGGCCCGCCGCTGACGACGATGTATTCCGTGTCCGCAATGGCAGAGGTGATGGACGCGGCGAGGAGGGCGAGGAGAAGCCGGAGGCGCATGGCGGGGATCGGTTACTTGAGTTCGGTGAGCTTGAAGTTCTTGAACTGGACCACCATCGGCGGGCCTTGATGGATCTGGAGGGCCAAGAGGCCTTCCTTGGGGGCGTTGGCGGCATCTTCATCGGTCACGTCGATGGTCTGCATGCCGTTGATGAAGTGCTGCACATGGTTGCCCTTGGCGACGATGCGATACTCGTTCCAGTCTTCCTTTTTAATGGCGGCCTGGATGGCGGCGTTGTCGCCCACGGTGCCGTTTTTCTCGACGGCGGGCTTCTTCGCATCGGCGCCGGGCTTGATGGTGTTTTTCTCGCCGCGGAGGGCCAGGATGCCGCGGCCACGCTCTTCATAGAGGATGCCGCTGTATTTATCGCCCGCCTCGAAATCAGCCTGGTAGCCGCTGATGATGGGGCCGAAGGCTCCGGGATCGAGTTCCTTGCTGCGATACTGCACACCGGAATTTCCCTTCTCGATGCGGTATTGGAAGGTGAGTTCGAAATCGCTGACCTTGCCGCCCTTCCACACGAGGAAGGTGTTGTGCTTGATGATGCCCTTTTTCGGATCAGCGGGGTCAGGCGGCGTGATGCCGGTGATGGTGCCGTCCTTGACGCTCCAGAGGTCTTTGTTGCCTTCCCAGCCGGTGAGGTCTTTGCCATTGAAGATTTCCACTTCGCCGGCGGCGGCGGTGAAAGTGAGAGCGAGGAGGGCGGCGAAGGCGTGGAGCGGTTTCATGGATGGTTGAAGTGAGGGCGAGGTTTAACGCCAGCGCCGTGGATTGTCTAGCGGCGGAGCGGGGGCTTACTTCGCCAAAAACAGCTCCGGGGAGACCTTCGCAGGCTTTGGCTCGCCAAAGGTCATCGAAAGGGTGGAGCCGTCTCCTTGGATGATGCGGAGGAGGTACATGCGTTTGCCGCCGGGCTCGATCTGCATGTCGATCTGCTTGAGATGCTTTTTCACGAGCAGCGGCCGCGGGACGAGGGTGATGGTGGCAAATTTGACCTCCTGCTGGGTGACTTTGACCGTGAAATTCTCGGTGAGGGAGGCGGTGTCCATCTCCCGGCCATTGAGAAACTTGATCCAGGAGCGGGCACGGCGGTCGTCGGGATTGAGCGACTGCCAGGCGGCGTCCTTGCCTTCCTTGAGGAGGGCTTTTTCGCCGTTGAAGATCATGATCGTGCTCGGCGGGCTGCCCAGCTCCCAGCGAAAGCGGCCGTCATGCATCTTCCAAAAGCGGCCTTCGCTCTTCGCGGGCTCCTTCAGCACCGGCGTGGTGCGGGTCTGCTGAAAGGTCACCTGGATGTCGCCCACGTTTTTCTGGTCGGCGGCCCACTTTTCAAACACCGGCGGCAGTCCCTGCGCCGCGCAGGAGAGCGTGAGAAGGCAGAGCGAGAGGGCGAGGCGGATCATGCGGCGTGGGGTGTTGGAGTCGTGGAGTGATGGAGTGATGTTCAGAGCCAATCAACACTCCATTGCTTCAACACTCCACTACTCCGCTTTCAAGTAGGCGATGAGATCCGCCATCTGTTGCGGCGTGATCGTGGCTTCGAGGCCTTCGGGCATGAGAGAGATGCCGGGGCTGGTGAGGGATCTCATCTCGCTGCGCAGGATGGGGTCCGTGCCGCCATCGGCGCGTTTGAGGGTGAGATTGCCGGCGGTCTCGCTGGTGATGAGGCCGCTGAGGGTGCGACCGTCGTTGGTTTCGACGAGGTAGAGCGCGAAATTCGGCGAGACCTCGCGATTTGGGTCGAGGATGTTCGTGACGAGCTGCTCGGCGGTCCACGCCTTGATCGTGCCAAGGTGCGGCCCGACGTCGTTGCCCTTGTCTGCGATCTTGTGGCAGACCATGCAGGCCGTTTCGTAGATTTTGGCGCCGCGCGTGGCGTCTCCCGTGATGCGGGCACTCTTGCCCGCAACCACGCTCTCATTGCGGGCAGGAGTGCCCGCATCACTTCCCAGAATCGCCGTCAGATACTTCGCGATGACCTCTTTCCGGTTCGACGACGAGCCATCGCCAATGAGTTTGGCGATGCGCTCCGCCAACGCGGGCGTCTTCTGCCGTCCCAGCGTGGCCTTCGCGGCGACGCTGAGCTGCGCGGGCGTGATCCTTTTCGCTTCGATGGCATCCAGCAGCTTCGCGATGCGGTCAGTGCGGGAGAGCAGGGCTGTGACGGCTTGTTCACGAACGATGGGCGTCAGACCTGGCAATGCCTCCACGATCCACTCGCCCACGCTTTCACTAAGCAAGGACGCGAGCACCTTCAAAGCTATCTCTTGCTCCAAAAGCTCTCGCTGGGGAGACAGCATCGGCTTGAGGAGTTCCATCATTCGATCGGCTGGCACCAAGGCGGCGAGGAGTTGAAGTTCCGTTTCGAGCCGGTCTTTCTGGACCGCGCCAGTGCGAAACAATCTCAGGCGTTGTTGAGCCATGTATTCAAATTCCACCCGGCGAGTCGCCTCGCCGAAATGAAGCCCCATAGGCCTCAATCCATCCTGCATGCCCAGAATGAGGTGATCTCCATACCGAAACCAAAGCGGCAGCTTGTGGTCTTGTACATACAATCCTTTGTCGTCGGGTGAAGAAGTGTCCACCATCCCGATCGCTTCCGGTGCCAGCAAGAAGGACAGTCGTTCGGCTGCGTCCTCTTTTGTTTTTGAAGCCGCGAGGGTCATGGAGGCTAGGCGACGCAAAAAACCAGGGTTCCAATCCTGCCCCTCCAGAAGGTCCGATTTGATCACGCGACGGCAAACCTCCAGCAAATGCCCGGGGGCCATGCTCAGCACCGCCGCGCCCAACCACGGGTCATGGCTGGCCTTGCTCATCAAGGCCAGAGTTTCGGGCGCAGGCAGTTCTTTGGCCTTTTCGACGAGTTCAAAAGCATCTTGGAGCAAGGGTCGCCGCGTTTCTCTTTTGGCAGGCCGGCCCTGCTCAAACAGCAAACGCTGCGCGGTTTCGCGGTGCCAGGCGTTCGGGTGGTCGAGGAGGGCGACGAGGTCGGGGGTGCTCGCAGAGCTGAGTTTGGGAGTGATTCGTATTGTAGTCCCGGCTTTAGCCGGTGCTTTTTCAGAGCCGCCTAAAGGTGGGACTACAGAACGGCGTGGGGTTAATCGCCAGATTCTTCCGCGATCCCGACCACGCAGCAGATCGACGGCGGCGTGGATGTCGTCGGGGATGCTCCAAGGGTGCTCAATCACCTCGCGATACATGTCGCAGACGTGGAGGCAGCCGTCGGGGGCGTTGACGAAATTCACGGGGCGGAACCAGAGGTCGTCGCTGGTGCAGAAGTTCTTGGTTCCATCGACCTGCACGGCTTTGAAGGTGACACCGTCGGGCACGAGCTTCATGCGGTAGAAGAGATTCCCGGCCACATCGGCGACGAAGGCGAAATCGCGATACTCTTTCGGATACGCATCGCCGCGATAGACGGTGATGCCGCTGGAGGAGGTGACGACGCCAGCGCCGACGAGTTCGCTTTTGGGCAGGTGGCTGCCTTCCTGCACCCAGCGCTTCGCACGGAACTCGCGCCAGGGCTCGGCGGGGCTGGTGCGATAGACGGGGAGTTGGTCGCCGGCCTCGGCGCAGTCGTTCAGGGCGCTGGGGACGACGAGGTAGGGGTTCCGCGCGAGGTAGCGATACGGCAGGACGACGTGCTGGCAGGGATTGCGGATGTTGCAGAGGAAGCGGTTGCCCCAATCATCGAAGGTGTTGCCGAAGCGTGCGCCGCCGCTTTCGAGACGCACATCGCCGGTGCTGGGATCAAAGGAGAAGTCGTTTCGCTTGATGGGGAGCGGTTTGAAGTCTTTTGGAATCGGCATGACGCTCTCGCTGCCGGGCACTCGCTGGATTTCGCCGCCGTTGCTGCCACCCGCGATGTAGATGCGATGGTCGAGGCCCCAGATGGGGTTGTTCATGACGGCCTGCACGTTGAGCTTTTTGAAGCCGGTGAAGACCTTTTGCCGCACATCGGCCACGCCGTCATCATTCGTGTCCTTCAGATACCAAACGTCCGGCGTGGCGGTGACGAAGAGGCCGCCCTTCCAGCACGCGGCCCCGGTGGGCCAGGAGAGGCCCTCGGCGAAGACGGTGGCCTTGTCGAAGGTGCCGTCGCCATCGGTGTCGGTGAGCAGGCGCACCTTGCCGATGTGGGCATCCGTGGGGTTTTCTTGGCTGGGCTTGTGTGCGGCCTTGTCCGTGTAGGGGTAATCGTTCATCTCGCACACGTAGGCGCGGCCATCGGCATCGTAGGTGATGGCGACGGGATCGGTGACGAGCGGCTCCGCGGCGATGAGCTGCATCTCGAAGCCGTCGAGCACATGGAAGGTCTTCACGGCATCTTTGGGCTCCACGGGCGGCGTGGATGGGAAGTCCAAGCCCCGGAGGACCAACCACGGAAGACACAGAAGGCACGGAAGGATGAAGTTTTTCATCGGAAGGACGAGCTAGATGGTTTCGGCGACATCTTGATCACGAAGTTGTCGGCCGGAACGGGTTCGATGGCTTTGAAATCTATCTTTCTGAGGGAAGCATTCCAAGCCGAGGTTTGGAAGTCAGGGTGGCTGGCTTCCACTTTCAACGGCCGATCAGGAGTAAATCGCCGTGGATATGGAAGTCGGTAATTTAGGGCTACGCCAAACAAATATCCCCAATGATACTGCCGGGTCGGAGGCAATCTGAATCGACCGTCGTTTCCAGTTCGGACCGTTTTGACCTGGGTAACTGGCGGAGGCTGCCCCTCGTTAAAAACCCGCCTCGTGTGTGAAATCCGCACAACGGCATTTGGGACCGGTGTCGCGGAACGAGCATCCACTACCGTGCCGTCACAGCCGGTCGCCACGGTCGAAACACTTGGACATGGGATGACACACCCGGAAAGGAAGAGCGAGACTGCCAGAAGTGTATGTCGCAGGACCATGCCACACCTATACGCATTTACTGACCGTGTATTCCGTGGTTGTCATCTCGCCGGTTGCGGAACGCATGACCGCAAGATACCCTCACCGCATGACAGCGACCCTCGACCAGATCCACGCCGACCCGACGATCATCGACCGGGCGATCAGTCTTTCTGAACGGCTGGACATTCTCGCGGCGGGCATGGTCAAGGCCACGCTGATGCCGACCAAGAATGCTTCGACTGCGGAAGCGGCTGACTTCGACACCTGGCTGGCAGCGAGCACCGGTCGGGCGCGGGAGAAACTCACCACGGAAGCACGCCTGATGGAAACGCGGGGGGATGACTGATGGCCGAAAAAACAGTCCTCGTCGATTCGAGCGTCCTGCTGGACATTCTCACGGCTGATCCGGTGTGGCTGGCATGGTCAGCCGCTGAGTTGAAAAAGGCTTGTTTGATCGCTCCGGTCATCGTGAACCAAATCGTCTGCGCGGAAATCGCTCCGTCGTTTGATTTCGACTGGCCGGAAATCGACCGCTGGCTGGTTCCCGCTTCGTTTCAGCGCCAATCGCTGCCTTTTGAAGCCAGCGTGATCGCCGCAGAAGCCCACCGGCTATACCGGAAGCGTGGAGGGACAAAGAGCAGCCCGATGCCGGACTTTTACATCGGAGCGCATGCCCAGGTGGCCGGCTATCGCGTGCTCACACGGGACGAGGGGAGGTTCAAAACCTACTTTCCAACGGTGGAACTGATTTCGCCTGCGGCACCGATGCCTTGAGAGTCAGCCTCACCTTGCATCCAGGCCTCTCCGCGCCACACTGGCGGCCCTTTTCCCAACTGCCATGCCCAAGAAAGCCGCCTCCAACCAATCCCTCCATCGCAAACACAGTGCCATCGTCGTCGATGGGCCGGAACGCGCCGCCAGCCGTGCGATGCTGCACGCCGTGGGCTTCAAGCGGGAGGACTTCAAGAAGTCGCAGATCGGCATCGCCAGCACCTGGAGCATGGTCACGCCGTGCAACATGCACATCGACCGCCTCGCGAAAGAAGCCGCGAAGGGCGTCGATGCCGCCGGTGGCAAGTCGATCATCTTCAACACCATCACCATCTCCGACGGCATCTCGATGGGCACGGAGGGCATGAAGTACTCGCTCGTCTCCCGCGAGGTCATTGCGGACTCGATTGAGACCGTCGTCGGCTGCGAAGGCATGGACGGCTACGTCGCCATCGGTGGTTGTGACAAAAACATGCCTGGCTGCATGATCGCCATCGCCCGCATGAACCGCCCGGCGGTGTTTGTTTATGGCGGCACCATCCTGCCAGGCTGTGTGGGTCCCGAGAAGAAGGACGCGGACATCGTCACCGTCTTTGAAGCCGTGGGCCAGCATGCGAACTGCAAGATCAGCGACAAGCAACTTGCGG
>JBJONJ010000364.1:0-2542 GCA_046051905.1 Verrucomicrobiota bacterium | reverse complement strand
ATACGCGGCAGGGTGACCAGCCGGATTCGGCAATCTGCCGCCAAACGAACACCATGCTGTTCAAGCAGCCACTTCGCCAGATTCAGCCGCAAATGACCCGCGCCGAGGTCGAGATGGTCGTCATCGCGGAAGGTGTAGGCATTGAAACGGTCCACGCTAAAGAGGCGCAGCTCTCGATCGAGCTTCGGCAGCTCATCGAGCCAGAGGTCCATGAAGAACAGATGATAACGAAACCCATGCCGGCGTGGCAGGAGCCGCTCATGAACGACATCGCATTCGTAGAGGGCGGATTGGAACGCGTCTGGCATGGGATCAAGTAGTGGACAACGAGTCAGAAGGTCAATGCGTCAAGTGGTCAAGATGCGCTGTGTCTTGACGATCTTGACCATTCTTGCCCCTCTTGACGCCTTCTGCCTCATCTTAAAACCCATGGATCACCTCCCAGCAGATGCTCGCAGGTTTCCACTGCGGACATGAAGCCGTCTTCGTGGAAGCCGTAGCGGCCCCAGGCACCGCAGAAGTGTGTGTGGCTGGTGCGGGAGGCCTCGCGTAGCTCGGGGAGGCGCTTTTGGGCGTCGATGGCGGCGAGGTCGAAGAGTGGGTGTTCGTAGTCGATGCGCTTCAGCACCTTGGACTCATCGAGTGTGTCCGGGGCGTTGATGGAGACAAAGTAGTTCCTCTTGTCGGAGACGCCCTGGAGGTTGTTCATCCAGTAATGCGTGCTCGGAACGAGCTGGCCGCGCGAGTCGTGGTCGATGCGGTAGTTCCACGAGGCCCAGCAGCGGCGGGTCTTGGGCATGAACTGCTCATCGGTGTGCAACGTGGCCTTGTTGGGCTCGTATTGGAAGGCGGAGAGGATCTCCTGCTCCTGCGGTGTGGGATCGGCGAGCATGCGCAGGCTCGTCGGTGCATGCGAGGCGACGATGACATGGTCAAAGACCTCCGCCGGGCCGTTTTTCGGCTGCACGATCACTTTGCCATCGCGACGCTCGATGCTGGCGATGGGGCTGTTGAGCCGGATTTTGTCCGCGAAGGGCGGGATGAGCTTCCTCACATACTGGCGCGAACCATCGCACACGGTCCACCACTGCCGCCGCGTGTGCATGGCGAGGAAGCCGTGGTTGAACCAGAAGTGCATCAGCGTTCGTGCTGGGAAGTCGAGCATTTTCGCCGGCGGCGTGGACCACACGGCGCTGCCCATCGGCAGGATGTAGAGGTCGAGAAAGTCCTGCCCGTAACCGCACTCACGGGCAAATTCGCCCAGCGTCATGCGCTCGTAGCGCGGATCATTCATCGCGGCGAGGCAGTGGGCATTGAAGCGGTTGATCTGGAGGATGAAGCGCCAGAAACGCGGGCTCAGGAGGTTCTTCCGCTGCCCAAAGACCTTCGCCAAGCCGCCGCCATTCCACTCATAGCCGCTGCGGCGGTGCGCCATGCTGAAGGACATGTCCGTCTTCTTCGTCTCGACACCGAGTTCGTAGAACAAGCGGCACAGCAGCGGATAGGTGTGGTGATTGAACACCATGAAGCCCGTGTCGATCGCCACCTCACGACCATCCTCCGGCACCGTGACCGTGTTGGTATGCCCGCCGATGTATCCCGCGGCCTCGAAGACCGTCAGATCGAACTTCCGATGCAAAAAGTGGGCGCAGCCAAGGCCGGAGATGCCAGAGCCGATGATGGCGAGACGAGGTAGGGACATTCTCGTGAATGACGCCTCAGGAAGCGTTTTGGATTCACTTCCCGAACAGCCACAGCGCCAGCACGAGCGTCCAGCCGATGTTGAAGACCTGACCGCCGAGGAAGGCCAGTGCCGGGCGGCCGCCACCGAGCTTGAAGAGCTCGCCTAGTTTCGTTTCGAGGCCGATGCAGACGAAGGCGGCGGCGAACCAGGCCTCGCGAATGGCTTTGAGCGGTTTGGTGGCTGCTGCGGCGGCTTCAGCGGGCACGAGGTAGGAGAAGATGACCGAAGCGAGCACGAAACCGATCACGAACTTCGGAAAACGCTCCCAGATGACCTTGGCGGACACCTTGCGCTCGCCGCTGGCACCACCGCGCATGCTCCACCACACGCTCAGCACAAAAGCCGCCACACCGATGAGCACGTTCTGGCTCAGTTTCACGATCACGCCGATCTTCGTGGCATCTTTGCCCACCTGCTCGGTGGCCGCGGCCACGCTGCCGCTGGTATCCAGTGTGCCACCGAGCCAGGCACCGCCGACAGCTTCGCTGAGGCCCATGGATTTGATCGCGATCGGCATCACGATCATCATCGGCACCGCACAGAGCAGCACGATGGAGGTCACGTAACTGAGTTTCTTGCGGTCGCCCTGAATGGCACCGCAGGCGGCGATGGCGGCGGACACGCCGCAGATCGACACGGCGGTGGAAAGCATCACGCTGAACTCGTCATCCACCTTGAGCTTCTTCGCGATGAAGAAGCAGGCATACCAAACGACAGGAATGACCAGCGCGGCCTGAATCAGCCCCGGCATGCCCGCTTTGAGCATCTCCGGCAGCAGGATGGTGGCGCCGAGCAGCA
>JBJONJ010000363.1:0-4215 GCA_046051905.1 Verrucomicrobiota bacterium | reverse complement strand
GTTGCTCGGCTGTTGGATGATCTCGTCGTAGAGTCCGTGGACGAAAAAGGTGCGGGCATCGGCACCATCAGGCCACGGACTCGGCTGGCCCGCGGCTTCTTGGATGGCCGCTTCGACCGCGGAGAGGATCTCAAAGGCACTCAGCGTGATCTTCAGCGGCTTCCCGGAATCGAGGTAGTCCGCGATGACGACCTGCAGCTTCGACACCACCGTGCCGATCTGCCGCGTGTCTGCCTTATTCTCGCCTGCGATCAGCTTTTTGAGCTCGCTCTTTGTCTTGATGACAGTGGCGGTATCGCGGGTGCGGAGTTCTCGACGGGATTCAGGCATGGGTGACGATAAAACTCCGACCTTCATGCCGCCTCAACTCCAATGTCGTGCGTCTTGAAATCACCACGCACTGGATGCAGGAAAACGCATGTCGTCCCCCATCCGCCCTTGGTATTGGCCTTCGAGAGGCCAACCTGAACGCACCGAGCCCTTCACGTGGATCGTGGAGGATGTGATCGCGGCGTCGTGGTGGCCTGATCCGTATGTTTTCGATCTTTACGATGACCACGGCATCCGGGCGGTGGTGAATTGCTGCGAGTTCGACAACCGCCAGGACGTGCCGGAGCACTTTGCCTACCATCACATCAACGTTCCCGACTACGGCGTGCCGACGGATGCGCAGATCGAGCACTTCATGAGCTTGATGGACAAGCATCACGCCGCTCGCGAGCCCGTGGTGGTGCACTGTGTGGCCGGTTGCGGCCGCACGGGGCAGTTCATCGTGGCTTGGTGTGCCAAGGCGGGCTTCATCCCGGCGAATGCCGACCCCGTGCAGTGGATTCGCGCCCGGCGGAAGTGTTGTCTCGAAACCCGTGAGCAAAGTGAGTGCGCGAAGCGGTGGATGGATCTCCACCGGCGCAAGTGAGCATGCCTCACCGCTTGGGCTCAATGAAAGCCCGCGAGCGTGGCAGCGTGGTCGATCCGACGGCGAAGGTGGCGATCCAGCGGCGGGCCGGTTCGGGCTGCAACCACGGTTTGGAGGTCGGCAGCTTGCAAAACATCGCGTGGCATTCCTCGCGGTAGTTGCGGCCCATTTGTCGGATGATCCAGGCCTCATACTCGGCCAGCCACGCGGTGAAGATGCGGCCGCTGCGAGTGAGTTCGGCGAGATCGCGGCTGTCGAACTCACGGAAGTCATACTCGCCGGGAATGACGGGCGCGGTGCGGTGGTGGACGTAGCAGCGCTTCGCGTTGCGGATGAAGAGGAAGCCGCATTGGCCGCTCTCGCAGGGATACCAGCCGGCGCAGGCACCATGCAGCTCGATGACGCCGTCTTCCCAAGGCTTGCAGTAGCAACTGGTGCCTTGCAGGCCTTCGCTGCGGTGTTTTTCAAAACCGTGCTTCAGGAGCAAATTGCCCTCGGTGAGCACATCGCGGCCCCAGAAGAACATTTGCTGCCCAAGACCCGTGGTGAGGTCGTTCAAATGGCCGCGGGTGATCATGACTCGGTGGTGTTGGAGATCCACTGCGGGAAGGGATCTGGCAGCGTGCGCCAGACTTCGGGACCTTGGGTGAATTCTTCGTCGGTGAGCAAGGCGTCGTCGAATTTCGCAGTGAGGGCGGCTTTGTCCATGTCGCGGCCGATGATGACGAGTTCGGTGCGGCGGTCGCCGTGTTCGCCTTGGATGTGGGAGCGGATTTCGGCCTGGCTTTGCTCGTCCTGCGGCCATTCGGATTCGCTGACAGCGCTCCAGAAGAAGCCCATGGCTCGGGTGTCGCGCAGGACACCGGCTTGCGAGAGGTAACCGGCGATCTCGTTCCGCGTGGCGAGCCAGAACATGCCCTTCGCACGGATGACGCCCTCCCAATGCAGGCCGAGCAGATCATGAAAGCGCTGCGGATGAAACGGGCGACGGGCGCGATACACAAAGCTGCTAATGCCATACTCCTCGGTCTCCGGTGTGTGACCGCCGAGGCTGTCGAGCCAGCCTTTCGACTGCTCGGCCTCGGCCATGGCGAAGAGGCCGGTGTCGAGCACAGAATCGAGCGGCACCTCGCTGCGCTGGGTGAGGTGGACCTTGGCTTTCGGGTTCAGAGCGCGGACGATGCCTTGGATTTCATCGAGCTCATCGGCGCGGACGGCATCGGTCTTGTTGATGAGGATGACATTGGCGAACTCGATCTGATCGGTGAGCAGATTCGTGATGCTGCGGGCGTCTTCGCCGCTGACGCCCATCTCGCGGTCCTGGAGGTCATCGGTGCTGTGGTAGTCGTCGAGGAAGTTCCGCGCATCGACGACGGTGACCATGGTATCGAGCTGCGCGAGGTCGTTGAGGCTGCGGCCGGAGTCATCGGTGAAGGTGAAGGTCTCCGCCACGGGCATCGGCTCGGACACGCCGGTGGATTCGATGAGGATGGAGTCAAAGCGGCCTTCTTTGGCCAGCGTGGCGACCTCCTGCATCAAATCCTCACGCAGCGTGCAGCAGATGCAGCCGTTGCTCATCTCGACCATTTTTTCCTCGGTGCGAGAGAGTTTGGCATCACCGCTTTTCACGAGCTGGGCATCCACATTGACCTCGCTCATGTCATTGACGATCACGGCGACTTTGCGGCCCTCGCGATTGCGCAGGATGTGGTTGAGTAGCGTGGTCTTTCCAGCGCCGAGGAAGCCGGAAAGGACGGTGACGGGGAGTTTGGACGGTTTGATGTGCATGGAAAGGTCGTCGTGCCTGCTGGATTCTCGGGGTGGAAGGACGTCCGAATCCGCGGGCATCACGTTGAGCATGTTTTTTATGCAAACCTGTTGCAACTGCAAATGATTTGCCTTTAAAGACGTCGATTACTCATGAAACCCCGTTTGCCGTTCACCACTGCTGTTGTCTTTCTCGTGTTTGCCCTGCCGACCCTGTCGCAGCAGCCAGCCACCACTCAACCTTCCGAAACGAAGGTCGAGGAACTCGGCGAGGTGGTCATCACCGCCGATGCGGAGAAGGCGTTTTTCATTCCGCAGAGCTTCGGCGGCTCCCGGACGAACATCCCGAACCGCGAGCTGCCGCAGAACATCCGCGTCATGTCCCGCCAGCAGCTTCAGGACATCACGGCGGTGCGCATGCAGGACAGCTTTGATTATGTGAGCGGCGTGAGCCAGCAGCAGCCCTTCGGCGGTTTGTGGGAAAACTACGCCATTCGCGGCTTCACCGGGGATTCCAACAACACGGGCATCGGTTACATGCTGAATGGTTTCGCCGCGAATCGCGGTTTCAACGCCCCGCGTGACGCGGCGAACATCGAGGCCATCGAATTCCTCAAAGGCCCCACGGCGGCCCTTTTCGGTGCAGGCGATCCCGGCGGCACTATCAATGTCGTGACCAAAAAACCGCTGTGGGAATGGAAACACTCGCTGCAAAGCCTCGCGGGCAGTTTTGACACCTTCCGCCACACCATCGACAGCACCGGGCCGCTCACAGACAACTTCGCCTACCGCTTCAACTACGCCTACGAAGATGGAAACAGCTTTCGCGATTTCGTCGGCAGCAGCCGCCAGCTCTACGCCCCGGCCTTCACCTGGAAAATCACCGAGGACACCACGCTCGAATACACCGGCGAGTTCCTCATCAGCGAGGTGATGTTTGATCGTGGCATTCCGGCCATCAATCTCGGTCTCGGCAGCGTGCCGCGTGAGCGTTTCTATGGCGAGCCGGGCGATGCGCCGATCCAGATCAAGAACTACACCAACCAGCTCCGCCTCACGCATGAGTTCAATGACGACTGGTTCTTCCGTCTCGGTGTCTCCCACAAGATCAACCGCCTTCAGGGCTTCGCCAGCGAGACGCGCGATGTCGTGGCCGGTGGCACCCAGATGCGCCGCCGCTACCGCTTCCGCGATTACGACAGCACCGACTGGTCCATTCAGGCGGAAGTGGCCGGGAAATTCACCACCGGTGCTCTTGAACACAGCATCCTCTTTGGCAGCGAATACTACTGG
Source organism: Verrucomicrobiota bacterium (assembly GCA_046051905.1). Classification (GTDB taxonomy): domain Bacteria; phylum Verrucomicrobiota; class Verrucomicrobiia; order Verrucomicrobiales; family Verrucomicrobiaceae; genus Prosthecobacter. The sequence continues at coordinate 239 of JBJONJ010000363.1, read as the reverse complement.
TTCGAGATGGACCAGATCCTCCTGAGCGGGAACTACGCCACCAACCTCCTGATCGACAATCCCATCTACGGGCAGGCGAAACCGGCCCTCGGAACCACCTTTGACCGCACGGAGAAAAGCCAGGGCCTCGCCTTCTACCTCCAGGACCAGATCTCCTTTGGCAAACACTGGAAACTGCTGCTCGGCGGTCGTTACGACAGCTTCCAGCAGATCCTTTACGATCGTGCGAACAACCGCAA
>JBJONJ010000362.1:0-3035 GCA_046051905.1 Verrucomicrobiota bacterium | reverse complement strand
GAGACCCTCTGGACCACGCCCCGCACCACCGACTACGGCGACCTCGACAAGGAAGGCAAGCCCACCCGCGATGGCGACATGCGCAAAGCCTACCACACGCCCGCTGTCTTCGATTTGAACGGCACCGAGGTCCTCGTCTCCATCGGTTCCCGCGCCGCCTTCGGCTACGACGTGAAAACCGGCAAGGAACTCTGGACCGTGCGTCACGGCGGCTTCAACGCCGCCATCCCGCCCGTCCGCCTCGGTGATCTCCTCATCCTCAACACCGGCTCCGAGCGTGCCCACACCCTCGCCATCCGCATCGACGCCCAAATGTCCGGCGACATCACCGAGAGCCACACCGTCTGGGACAAGGACAAGCGCAACGCCAGCGAAGCCTGCCCCGTTTTGCTCGACGGCACCTACTACCAGATCACCCGCGGCGGCATCCTTTCCGCCACGGATGCGAAAACCGGCAAGGACCTTTGGGAAGACCGCCTTCAGGGCCGCTTCCTCCCCAGCCCCATCGTCCTCGGTGACAAGCTGCTCATCTGCAACGACCCCGGCCAGTGCTACCTCGTCAAAGCCACTCCCGAAAAATTCGAAGTACTCGGCACCAACCTGCTGCCCGAGCTCATCACCTCCTCCCCCGTCGTGGCCGATGGGGCGCTCTTCATCCGTTCCGCCGGGGCGTTGTATAAGATCGCGAAGAAGTGAGGAAGCACCTCACTTCTTCAATGTCAGCTTTGGATCCGTGAGAAGCTGAAAAGTGGCCAGACGGTTGCCGACAAAGCGTGTCAGGTTGATCCAGACCGGCACCCCTTGCTTGTTTGCTTCGGCGACCAAGTCTGCCACGAGCTTGTTTTCCGCCTCACGCCACTCCTTCAGACGGTAAAGCTTTGTGAGCTGCGGGTTCATCGTCTTGGTTTCCTCCCTGGTATCCGGTATCGAGTGACTATTGCTGAAAACGATGAGCCCATGCTTGGTCAACTTGGGATCTTGTTTGCGATAATGATCCAGCACGGCTGCGGCTGTGTCGGGGCTGGCGTCGAATCGTCCCTGGCGGTCGAAAATCATCCACTTGGCCTCATCGAGCGCCTCCGTGGCCGGCCCAGTCCAGACATGGTAGCATTCGTCGAGACGAAGACGCTTGCTGGGCGGTTCAGCCGCTGGCAGGAAGCCAGTGAAGAGAACTGCGACAAGAAGAAGAGGCTTGAAAAAGGTCATTCCGGGCCTTTGCGCTGCCCGGAAGCCCGGTCAAAAACTGGATGAGCGGCGATCTGGACGCAGCCGACACGGTCCTTGGGATCAAACGAATGGGCTGGGGCGATGCAGGAACACGAATTCCTCCTTGCACCACCCATCTTTCAGAACTATCTGAAAACCAAGATGACAGACAGCACACCAACCGAATGGGAAGCCGCCCGTGATGACTTCGTGGCGCAGTGGGGTGCTCTCGGTAGCCACTGGGGCATCAACCGCACGATGGCGCAGATTCACGCCCTGCTCATGACGGCCCCGGAGCCGATGTACACGGATGAGATCATGGAAAAGCTCCAGATCAGCCGTGGCAATGCCAACACCAACCTCCGCGAGCTCGTCGGCTGGGGCCTGATCCAGATCATCCACCGCAAAGGCGAGCGGAAGGAGTTTTTCCAAGCGGAGAAGGATGTGTGGAAGATGGTCGTCACCATCGCCCGCGAGCGCAAACGCCGGGAGATCGAACCGGCCCTCGAAGTGCTGAAATCCTGCGCTGAACGCACTCAAAGCGAATCCGCTGGCCCTGGACGAGAGTTCTACCAGCAGATGCGTGAGTTGCAGGAGTTCGTCGAGTTCGGCATCAAGGTCTCCGACACCATCTCCAGCATGAAACACGCCTCCGCCCTGCAGTGGGCGATGAAACTCCTCGGTTGATCCCTTTTTTTGACCTAACGTTTCTTTATTTCCTGAAACTTTCGAAGTTAATAACATGAAAACCTACGAACACCACCTCCACCCGATCCGCTCACTCACCGACCTGCTGCGCCGCCTCGGTCTCGCCCGGCACGTGCGTCTGCTAGGACGCATTCCCCTGCCCTGCGCCACGCGGCCGCGTCGCCGGCTCAGCGCCCGATTTTGACCTCCTGTGAGCTCCTTGAAACCCCAATCCAGACCTAAACCCGACGAAAGGAACCCAAGCCATGAACGAAACCGTCCTCACTTATGCCCTCTACCTCGCCCTCGCGGTCAGCATGACCGTGTGGGTGGCCCGCACGCTCCACAAAAACGGCCGCGTGTTTCTCGTCGAATGCTTCCACGGCAACACCGAGCTCGCCGACAGCGTCAACCACCTGCTCGTCGTCGGCTTTTACCTTGTGAACATCGGCTTCGTGTCGCTCTACCTGAAGACCACTGAGGAGATCCTCGACGCGCGAGGCGTGTTTGAGGTGCTCAGCTCGAAGATGGGCATCGTCCTGCTCGCCCTCGGCGGCATGCACTTCTTCAATCTCTACCTCTTCACCCGCATGCGGAAGCGTGCTCACCTCGCCACCATGCCTCCGCCCGTGCCGCCGATGATGCGCATGCCACGACCCGCGAATGCTCTCGACACGCTGTGAGCGGGTCCGAGTGCTCAGTTCTGAGTGCTCAGTCGGCTCCAATCTGCCACTGAGCACTTCATCCATCGCACTCATCTTCTCTTCGCAACACCAATGACCACCCTCACCCTCTTCTACGACGCCCGCTGCGGCCTCTGCAGCAGCGTGAGGCGCTGGCTCACGGCTCAGCCGGCCTATGTGCGCCTCGAATTCATCCCTTACGATGCTCCCGAGGCCAGGCATCGCTGCCCGGCCATTGATCAACTCCATGCCGATCAGGAAATCGTCGTCCTTAGCGATGACGGTCATCTTTGGCAGGGCGCTGGAGCGTGGGTGATGTGCCTGTGGGCCCTGTGCGATTTCCGCGAATGGTCGCAGCGACTCGCCAGTCCGGCGATGCAGGCCATCGCCAAGAAAATCGTCCACCTCATCTCCGCCAACCGGCTCACGCTGTCCTCGCTGATGCGCCTGCGCGGCGAT
>JBJONJ010000361.1:0-7087 GCA_046051905.1 Verrucomicrobiota bacterium | reverse complement strand
GAGGAGGGCGGCGCGTTGATACCAGAGGGCGGCGCGGCCCATGTCGTCCTGTTTGAAGCGGGTGTGGCCGAGGATGGCGAAGACGTCGGCGCTCAGCGGGGCGTTCTGGAGCTTCAAAATGCGCTCGGCGGAGTATTGAGCCTTGGTGAACTCGCCCTTCGCGAGGGACTCGCGTGCCTGTTGATAGAGCTTGGCGGCCTCATCGGCCTCGGCGGCGAGGCTGCTGCCGGTGGTGAAGGCGAGGGCGATCAGCACGGCGGTGGTTTGCAGGAGGCCGCGCAGCTTGGTGAGAATGCCGCGGCGTTCGGCCGTGCTCAATGGCGCTGCGGCAGCGGCAGTGAAATTTTGCGCCTCATAGCGTGCCATGACCTCGCGGGAGGCTTCATCGAGGGACTCTTTGCCTTCGTGCGCCCGCTGGATGAACCAAGCGCAGCGTTTGAGGAAGGTGCGATCGTCGAGGCCGCTTTCCTCAAGGCCGGTCCACAACTTCATGAGCTCGCCCCGAAGGCCGCTGACGAGGCTTTCGCGGCGTTTGCGCCACCAGGCGACGAAGGTCACAAAGGAAAGGATGAGCACGGGGATGCCCTGGGCGGCCCAGAAGCGGCTGTTGGCGAGGATGGAGAAGTTTTGCTGCGTGGCGGCGACCCAACGCGGCTGGTCGGGCAGGCGGATGACGATGTCGTTGAGGTTCGGACGAGGTTGGAGCACGGCCGGAGGCTTCGCAGGCTCGATGGAGGTGGTGGTGGCTCCGGTGCCATTTTCCGCCGCAGGAGCGGCACCCGGCTTCACATTGAGCGCCACCGGGGCAGTGTTCACGGTGATGTATTTCTTCTGCGTGGGACTGAAGAATGTCAGCTCGAAAGGCGGGAGCTGCGGGTGCTGCTTCTCCGGCACAAAGACCTGCGAGAAACCCACGCGGCGCGGACTGCCGGGCGGGAGGAAGGCGGCGATTTGATTCGGGTCCTGCGGGCCATCGACATTGTAGCGACGCGGCGGGTAAGGCCGCCAGCCCTCGGGCTGCGTGAGGGAGGGCGCATTCAGCGCGTCGAAATTGCCGATGCCCTCAACCACGAGCTCAACAGCGAGCGGATCACCGACGGCGAGTTCCGTGGGCGTGGCGGCGGCCTGGATGTTAAAATCACCGACGGCACCGGTGAAACTGGCGGGTTTGCCTTCGGTGGGCAGCGGCAGGGCCTTCACCTTCACCTCCTGGCTGCGGACATCATGCTTCCGCGGCTCCCCCATGCTCATCATGGCACCGAAGGGGAAGCCGGGCAGTCGCTGGCGGTCGTCGATCACTTCATACACCAGTTCGACCACGGCCGGTCCCACCTTCAACTCGCCCGCCTGGAGAGGCGAGAGCGTGGTGCGGTAGGTATAGACAGAGTAGCCGACGCCGTTGATGACGGTGTCACTCTGCTCGGCGTTTTGCGGAAAGCGGGCGATGGCGAAATCGTTCTTCGTGACATTGATGAGGCCTACGCGGCGCAGGGCCACACGACGCGGAATGTAGAGGCTGGCGCTGAGAGGCACAACCTCGCCCTGATACAGCTCCGTCTTGCCGACCTCGATCTGAAAGAGGGGCGTACTGAGTTCGTCCCCCTGGGAAGCGGCCGGGCCGGCTGGAGCCTCGGTGACGGTGAACTTGACCTCGTTCGTCTTCACAATCTGGCCGTCGATGAGCAGATCCTGTGGCGGGAGGGTGTATTCGCCCGGCTCCGTGCCGGCAATCTGCCAGGAGAGATTCAGCGACATCGAGGTGCGGCCGTTTTGCACGACAATGTTCTGCGACTGCTGGAGGGCGGAATTCATGCCGATCTGCGCCGGGAGGCGGAGCTGGGGCACCGTCTGCAACTGGCCGTCTTGCACGGTGATTACATAGTTCACGACTTGGTTTGTCTGCGCCGTGGCGGGCTGCACATAGGCCCGCACGTTGGCGGCGGCGGCCGGCAATGAGAAACCTAGCAGGAAGGCAAAAAGGAGACGGAAGGGCATTCGGGGAAAAGATGAAGGATGAAAGATAAAAGATGAAACGGGGTCGGAGAAGGCTCTGAGGAGGTTTTGATCTTTGATCTTTAAGTTTTTAGATTTTCCACCTCACCAGTCTTTCTTGTTCGCGGGTGGAATGGTCTGTCGGTTGCCCATGGGGATGCCGGTGAGTTCGTCCATGTATTGGCGGAGCAGGCCCTCGGCCTCGCCTGGCGTGTAGCCAGTGGCAGGATTGCGTCGACCCTGGCGCTGCTGCTCCTTGCCCTCACCTTTCTGCTCACCACTGGCCACTTCCTGGCGCTTTTGCTCGCCCTCCTTGCCTTCGCCTTCCTTTTCCTCGCCCGTGCCACCCTGGCCGTCGGGATCTTTTTTCTCGCCGTCTTTGCCTCCGGCGGCCTGAATGCGTCCTTGCGGCAGATTCTTGGCGTCTTTACCGCCAATGCCATCATCCTCGCCCTTCTTTTCGCCGGTCTGCTTGGACTTTTGAGGGTCGCCATCGCCATCATTTTGGTCGCCGTTCTGACCTTGCTGGCCGTCCTGGCCTTCTTGGCCCTCCTGGCCTTCGGATTGTTCGCCTTTCTGACCTTGCTGACCCTTTTGACCTTGTTGACCCTTTTGGCCTTTTTGTCCCTGCTGCTGCTTTTGCATGGCATCGAGAGACTTGCGCAGTTCCTCCAGCATGTTGGCGACGTGCTGGCGGTTTTCACGCAGTTCCTTGTTGTTCGGCTCGAGCTCGAGAGCGGCATCCAAGTGCTTCAAGGCATCCATCCAGCGTTGCAGCGTGATCTTGGGCTGCTTCGCCAGGCCGCGGGACCCCTGGTCATACAGCGTGTGGCCCAGGCCACGGTGGGCCCGCGTGCGCAGCCCCTTGTCAGCGGCATGCAGCGATTCGCTGAAGTTACGCACAGACCCATCGTAGTCGGTGAGGTGGTGCTCGGCGAGGGCGAGGCCGTAGTAGAGCTCCGGCAGCGATGAGGGCGGGAGCTTGCCGCCTTCGAGCAGCTTGCTGTAAAGATCCCGCGCCTTCTCGTAGTCCTTCTGCTTCAGCGCCTCGTGAGCCTCCTCTGGAGAGGGGCCGCGCTGGCGGAAAAACGCGGCAAGCGAGCTGGCATCCGCGTTGATGCTGCTGAGCACGAGCGTCGCCAGCACGCCTGCGGCCAGCGAAGGCCGCGACTTGCGACGCGGGAGGGAGCTGAGAATCCAGGCGATCATGAGAAAGAGTATAGCGATGCTGAGCGGCCACGCAAAACGCTCAATCGGCTTTGACAGGCTGCGGCTGGCGTTTTCCTGCTCCCGCAGGCGGGCGATGATGGGGGCGATGGCATCACGGCTGAGCGGCTGGGTGCCGAGCTTGATGAACCGGCCGCCGGTGGCGCTGGCGAGTTGCTGGAGCACGCCTTTTTCGAGTTTTGAGCGAACCACATTGTTGCTCTCATCGCGGATGTAATCGCCGGGCACATTCGGATCAGGGATGAGCGTGCCGCCTTCCGTGCCCACGCCGACGGTGATGACGGAAACCTGGGCGGCGGTGAGCTTTTGAATCCAGGTCGTGAGACTCGCATCCGCATCACCACCATCGGAAAAGATGATGAGCACGAAATTGCTCTTCGGGAGAGGTTTGATGGCGCGCAGGGTGACATCCAGGAGGTCGCTCAGATTGCTGCCGCCCCATTCGATGACGGTGTGGTCAAAGGATTGCAACGATTCGAGGATGGCCTCGTGATCGGTCGTGAGCGGTGCCTGCAGATAGGCACGACCCGCGAAGGCCAGCAGGCCGATGCGCTCGCCCTTCAACTCCATGATCAAATCATGCGCGGCGAGCTTTTCGCGTGTCAGACGATCCGGGGCGACATCGCGGGCAAGCATCGAGCGGGAGGTGTCGAGGGCGATGAAGATGTTCCGCCCCTTGTCCGGCATCTCGATCTTTTCAGCCCCCCACTGCGGTCTCGCGGCAGCGACGATGAGGAAGGCCATGGCGAGCAAATAAAGCACCCAGATGGTCCACGAGAGCGCCTTGGAAACACCGGTGACCAGCATCTCCCGCAGACGCGGCGCGGTGAAGGCATCGACCGCCTTCGAGGCCCGCGAGTCCATCCACAGCTTGAAAAACACCAGCACCGGCGCCAGCAGGAGGAGCCAGAGGAGCTTTTCGTGAGCAAAGAGGACGTTCGGCATGGGGCGAAACTAGGCGGGAAGGGTCTCGGGCGCGGTTTGCAGCAGGATGACGGACAAAAGCAGGGCGAGCAGGAGGCAGACTCCGGCGGCGCCCAGCGGCCAGTCGAAGAGCTCCTCAACCTCGGTGAACTTGCGCCGCTCGATCTTGGTTTTTTCGAGCTTGTCGATGGTGGAGAAGACTTCGGAGAGGGAGTTCAAATCCTGCGCCATGAAGAACTGGCCGTTCCCAATGCGGGCGACCTCCTCCAGGGTCTTTTCATCGAACAATTGCTGTCCCACCGGGGTGAAGGTGCCGCGCCGCGGATCAGGAATGACATGCACACCGGGCGTGCCAAAGGCGATGGAGTAGATTTTGATGCCCAGCGTAGCCCCGAGCCGGGCCGCGTCCTGCGGGGAGAGGCGGCCGGAGTTGTTCGCGCCGTCGGTGAGCAGGATGATGACCTTGCTCTTGGTCTTCTCTTTGTTGAGGCGGTTCGCCGCGGAGGCGAGGCCGGAACCAATCGCGGTGCCATCGCCCACGCGCTGGGTTTGCACGCGGTCGAGATTGTTGATGAGCCAGTCGCGGTCGAGCGTGAGCGGACATGGCAGGTAGGTCTCGCCCGCGAAGGCGACGATGCCGATGCGGTCCGATTTGCGTCCCTGGATGAAATCAGCCACGACACGCTTGGCAGCGGTGAGACGGTTCACCGGCTGACCGCCGATGTACATGTCCTCGATGAGCATCGAGAGGGACACGTCAAAGGTGAGCATGATGGAGATGCCATCGGATTTCTCCTCCTCGGTGGCAAGGAGCTTCTGCGGTCGCGACAGCGCGCCCACGCCAAACAGGATGGCCCCGAGCACCAGGCTGAACCACATCCAGCCAAAGCCCGCCCGTGCTGGCGAGGCGACTCCGCGCAAGAGGGCGACGGTGGGAAAGCTGATGGAGGGACGCGTGGCACGGCCACCGCGCAGCATGAGAAGCACCGGGAGCAAGGCGAGCAGCAGCAGCCACCACGGCTGGGCGAACTGAAAATCGGGAATGCCCGGAATGGAAAGCGCGGCGATCACAGGCGTTCCTCCTCCACTTTGGCAATGGTTTGCTCGATCAAGGCCAGCGCCGCCTCCGCCGTGGCCGGCACAGGCATGAACGAAAGGTCGTCACACCATTTGGCGACGGAGACGAAGCGCTCCTTCCAAACACCCTCGGCACGCGGGATCGGCACGCCGGGCTCGAACTGACGCAGTCCGCTGAAGATTTCCGGCGTGGTGCGGCTGATGGCAGGCACGGCATAACGCTCGCCCAGATAACGGCGAAGGATCTGCGACACGCGGTGGCTCGTCTCCGCCGGAGGCATGAAGGACACACGGCCACGAAGTTCATTCAGTGCCCGCAGACACGACGTCAGCGGCTGTCGCGGCGGGATGTGCGCGGCCGGCTTCGGACGCAGCAGCAGCCAGATGATCAGACCGAGGAAGATCAGGATGAGCCCACCGATGGCCCACGGCACCCACCACGCGGGCGGCGAGGTGACCTCACGGGCATCCGGCAGCTTGGGATGAGGCAGAGCAGGCGCGGCAGGCAACTGCGCGAGCACGGCGGATGCCTGGAGAATCCAAAACGTGATGCACACGACGAGCCTCATCCGCGTTTCCTCCTTCTGCGAGACCTGAAGTAAGCTTTCAAAGCGGGCACATAATCCTCATCCGTGCGGATCTCGATGCGCTCGACACCGCTGCGGCGCAGCAGATGGGTGATGTAGTCCTGATGCGCCTGCATACGCTCCTGATATTGCTGGCGCACGGTGGCACCGGAAGTGTTCACGAGCACTTCCTCGCCTGTTTCGGGATCTTGCAACACGACACGGCCGACATTCGGCAGCTCCAGTTCGCGAGGATCGGTGACATGCGCCACGACGACATCGTGCTTCGCCGCGGCAGCGCGGAGGGTTTTCTCCCACGCGTTGGAAGGTGTGATGAGGTCCGAAACGAGCACGACGAGCGCCCGGTGCGCGATGCGGCCCAAAGCAAGCTCCAGCGCCGGTTTGATGTCAGTGCCGGAGTGAGCGGGCTGGCAGTTCAAGATGTCACGCAGGATGCGCAGGGCATGCGAGGCGCCTTTGCGGGCCGGGAGATACTCCTCGACCTGGTCGGAGAAGAGCGTGACGCCCACCTTGTCCTGATTCTGCGCGGCACTGAAGGCAAACACCGCGGCGATCTCGGCGGCGCGTTCACGTTTCGTGTCGTCATGGCTGCCGTAGTCGCCGGAGCCGCTGACATCGACGCAGAGCATGACGGTAAGCTCACGCTCCTCGACGTATTTGCGCACGAACGGCTCGTTCATGCGGGCGGTGACGTTCCAGTCGAGGAAGCGCACGTCGTCACCGGCCTGATACTCGCGGAAGTCATCGAACTCGATCCCCTGCCCTTTGAAACGGGAGTGATACTGGCCGCCGAGGATCTCCTTCACCATGCCTCGGGTGAGCAGTTCGATGCGCCGCACACGCTTCAGGATGCGTGTGAGACGGGCGTCGTTGTCACTGGTGGCGGCGGCGTGCATTCAGGAGGGCAGGCGATAAGGGTCGTCGATGTCCAGTTTCCAGTCACCCTGGGCATTCAGTTTCGAGAAGGCATCCATAAACCGGCCAACGATGGATTTCATTGCCGTCGAAGGGACGCCGTGGATGCAAACACGATTTTTAGCCCCACTGAGCAGCAGCACTCCAGGCTCTCCAGGCTTTGAGTCGGAGTTGTCGATCACATGAAAGGCCGTGGCATGATAAGCAAACCAAGGAAGCTTTTCCAACGAGGCCTTCCAGCGAGGCTCCAGCTTGTCAGCAGGCACATCATGACCTCCCGTGCGGTAGCGGTGCGCCACGCGGACGGCGCTGAGGCCCGGCGAACTCAAGGCGACATAAAGAAGGTAAAACCTGCCCCCCATTTC
>JBJONJ010000360.1:0-4676 GCA_046051905.1 Verrucomicrobiota bacterium | reverse complement strand
AAGGACCGCCTCGCCGCGTGGGCCGTTTATCCGACGAGCGAGACCTTCTTAAACCGCGAACTCTGCCGCCTTCTCGTCTATTTGAAGTCACCGACGGTCATCGAGAAGACCATGCCGCTGCTCCAAGCGGCCACGACCTCGGAGGACCTTCTCTTTTATCCCTTCATGCTGCGCTACCTCAAAGACGGCTGGACGCTGGAGCAGCGAAAAATCGCCTTCGAGGCACTCAACAAGGCCGAGAAGATGACCGGAGCCTCCACCTTCTTCAAAGCCATCAGCGACACGCGCAGCGAGCTGGCCGCCGCGTTGAAGCCCGAGGAGGCCACGCAGCTCGCCGCGATCATTCATCCGCCGAAACCGGCGGCGCTTTCACCGCATGCGCTGCCGGGTCACAGCTTCAAAAACTGGACGCTGGCCGACCTGGAGCCACAGCTCGCCAAAATGGACGCGAAGGCCCGCAGCCGTGAAAGTGCCCGCGATGCGCTGGTGCGGGCTCAGTGCGTGTTTTGCCATCGCGTGAGCACCGATGCCACACTGCCCGCCGGTGTCTTCGGGCCGGATCTGGTGCAGGTCTCGGCTCGTTTTGGCCGCAAGGACCTGCTCGATCACATTTTGAATCCCTCGAAGTTCATCGACGAAAAATTCCGCCTCGTGACCGTGAAGACGAGCGATGGCAAAACACACTCCGGCAGCCTCGAAAGCGAGGACGACGAGCGTGTGGTGCTCAAACCGAATCCCATCGCTCCCGAGACGGTCGAGATCGGCAAGGCGATGATCCAGGAACGCAGCATTTCCGAGGTCTCACCCATGCCTGCGGGCTTGCTCAATGCTCTCAAGGCCGAGCAGATCCTCGATTTGCTCGCCTGGTTTGAGAACGGCGCGAAGTAACCCTTGGCCGAAAGAAACGAAAAGAAGCCGAAAAAATGAAGAGGCCGTGCGGTCTGATTTTTTCGGTCCTCTTTCGTTTTTTTTCGGCTGACCGTTTGGGCTTTCGCGGTTGGTTCGGCGCATGTCCCTCTCGTTTGTTTTGAAGTGTCTCGGCATCGGCGTCGTCAGCGGCCTCATCGCGGCCTTGTGCGGCGTGGGTGGCGGTGTGGTGATGGTGCCGGGTTTTGTGCTGCTGCTCGGCCTGCCGCAGAAGACGGCGGTGGCCACCTCTCTGGCCATCATCATTCCCACCGCATTGATGGCCACCACGCAAAACGTCCGCGCCGGCCTCGTGAACTGGCAGGTGGCGCTCATCACCGCCATCTCCGCTTCATTGCTGGCTTACTTCGGGGCGAGCTGGCTCAAATCCATGAGCGATGAACGGCTCACGAAGATCTTCGGCGTGCTCTTGATTGTCTTCGGCGTGCGGATGCTGTGGGCGGGCAAGGCCTAGCCCGCATTGCTCACGCTGGCCGTGCTGTGGTCCGCCTCTGCGAGGCGGAAAGCCAGGTCACAGACCTGGCCTACAGGCCATAGGCTGACATGCAGTCTGGCGAGAGTGTGAGAAACACGGCCTAGCACCTCACGTCGCCACACAGGGCGACCTTCAAGCCTAATTCTCGCATCGCGGCGGCCTTGATGCGGGCGGCGCGGTGGGCTTGTTTTTCGTTCGGGGCGTAAACGACCTGGATGTGATTGGATTGATGGCGGGCCATCATTTGATCGCGGGTGATGCCTTGGAGCACGGTGTGCATGATGGGCCATTGCGGCGTGGTTTCCTGCCAGCGTCGCTGGGTTTCGGCTTCGGGCAGTTGGACGACTTCGGCGACGCCGATGTCGCAATGCAACGCGTTGTCCTTCACAAAGACACGGCTCCAGACGATGTGGCCTGGCTTGCTCACGCCTTTCAACGTGCCGCCGCCAAGGCGGAAGTACATCGCGGGCTGGCGTTCGCTGGAGGCGCCCTTCCAGCCGCCGATGAAGTGCGCGGGCGGGGCGGCACCGCTGATGAGGAGGACCCAGATGTAAGGATTCGAGTGAGGCGGGCACTCCTGCCCGCCAGATCGAGCGGGCAAGAGTGCCCGCTTCACTTCAGCGCCCCAGCGCAGATCGTGCAGGGTGTTTTCGGGCGCGAAGCCGAGTTCGCGCCACAAACGGTAGGTGACGAGGCCGTCGAGGCCGGCACATTCATCGACCTCGTTGAAGTGCGGCAGCGCTTCGCCTTCAAAAAGGATGCGTTTGCCATCGGCGCTGCGCACGGGTGGACGGTCGGCGTTGTTGAGCATGCCTTCGACGAGATCGCTGGCAGGCGCGAGGTCCTTCAGGCCTTGCTGATACTGGATGCCGATGGCATCGCAGCCGAACTCATCGGCGAGGCGCAGCGCGGCGATGTACATCTTGCACTGGAGCAGCACCTGCGATTCGGTGAGCTGCGTGGCCTCATCGGTGCCGAGGTTCATTTGCAGGCCTTTGCGCTTGAGCCAGGTCAAAACAGCGGCGGCATCGGCATCGCTCACCTCGCGCATGGCGGCGTAGAGGGTGGACTGGCTGAGGCGTTCCTTGAAGCAGCCGGTGGCGTGCAGGAGGTCGTCGGGGATGATGGCATTAAACATGCCCATGCAGCCTTCATCGAAGACACCGAGGATGGCTTTTTGCGTGCGGAAGCGGCGGCCGAAGTCGCGGCCAATGCGCTCGTCATCAGCGGGGAGCTTCAGGTGGGCGAGATCGCGAACGTGCGATTGATCGTGGGTGACGCGGCCGGTGTCGAGCCACTCGCGGAGGCCGTTTTGGAAGAAGGCATCGGTGAAGGTCTCGCTCCAGAGAGTGGAGTAGGTGACACCGGCCTTCGTGAGCGAGGCGTTAAGGTTCAAAAGGCCGACGAGGCCGGGCCACTGGCCGCTCCAATTCGCCACGGTGAGGATGGGGCCACGATGCGTGGTCAATCCGGCCAGCACATGATGCGAGTACTGCCACACGGCCTCGGCGACAATGAGCGGCGCATCCGGCGGGATGCTGCGGAAGACCTCGATGCCTTCCCGCTGGCTGGCGATGAAGCCGTGCTTCTTTTTCGCATCGTAAGGATGCGCTCGTTTGATGATGCGGCCCTCGGCTTTGAAAGCCGCGGCAAGAGCCTCCTCCATGGCCTTTTGGGCGGGCCAGCAGGTTTGATTGGCGGAAAGACGCAGATCGCCGCTGGCGACGAGGTAGATGGGTTGGCTCATGGTGCGCCCAGAGTGCCGCAAACCGTGGCTGCTTCACAAGACGGAAGCTGTGCCGTGATTTGCTGTGAAGATGACGATTCTTGACAGGCACGGGCAATGCAGCGGACGGTACCAGATGTCAGCACGCGCCCTCGGCCTCCTTTTGTTCTGCGGCACGCTGCTCCTGCATGTCGTGAATGTCATCGTCGTGGACCGGCCGGACCTGATCGGGGATGAGGCAAGGTACCAATGGTATGCCACCAGCCTCACGCACGGCACCTACGCCACGCCGGAGAAGCCGGACATCATCAACGGCCCCGGCTATACCCCTGATCGTGCTGAGAGGTCTGAACGCCCTGTTCATGGCGCTGGCGGTGCTTTTTAGCTTTCAGACGGTTTTGCCTTATGCGGGCAAAAAGTGGGCACTGGGCGCAGAAACGGGGTCAGGGCAGAAACGGGGTCAGGCTGGAATGGCACTGAATTAAGCACATGTTAGGATGCGTTAGCGAGGTTGTCTTCAAGGCTGTAGAGGTGCCGTGATTTGGTCATGAAAGTGTATTTGTTTTGCCGGTCTTTGCACACACGCGGCTCGCTGCGTCCAGGACGTGGCGGCACCTCGTCGTTGGCGATGCTTTGCAGCAGCGAGTCACATCTTTGTCTGGCCTGTCTGCCGCTCGGGGCGCTCCAGATGACCCACAGCCATTGATCCAGGCGGGTCATCGAGCCTTTGAAGGACAGGTTTCCTTTTGCCCCAAGTTCACGCATGGGCTCGGCACAGGCGATGAGATGGCGCACCAGATTGTAGGAGATCATGTGCATGAGCAGCTCGCGCACGACCATATGTGGACTCTTGCAGCGAAACGCGTGCATGTGCAGGCTCGTTTTGATGTCATCGAAGTAGAGCTCCACCTGCCAGCGCTGCTGATACCATGCGGCGATCTGCGCGGCGAGTGCGGTAGTCGTAGGCGTAGCGATGCACGCTGCCGTTGGGCAGGGTGACGCTGGCGAGGCGGTCCTGGGCATCCCAGGTGTATTGGGTGGTCTCCGTGGTGGTGATCCATCCCGATGGGATCGGTGGATTGATACGTGTCTGGCTACTCAGCATCGGGGAGGGGGCTGGATTGGGGCTGGCGATTGGGGCCATCGCATTAAATGCCTAGCATGAATGGCACTCGGTTAAGCGGCGACGCGGTAGCAGGTGCGGATCTGGGACGATCAGGAGCACACGACCTTGCGGTGAGGGTGGGAGCGGGCGGAGATCCTTCATGGCTGGCAACGGCGCGGAGTTGAGGAGCTCCGTGACGAGCTGAGGATGGCTTGTTGTGTCAGGCAGTTGCGGTGGGAGGTTTTTTTCCTTTGAGGAAGTAGGGATTACTTTTCGACGGCCTGCTTCCTCAACTTGTAGCTGCCGTATTGACGCGCAGCACGTGACTCGACGACTTCAGTGGACTCAAGAACAAGCTCGCCAAGGTCACCTTGAACTTTAAAGGTAGCTTTACCCTTATTGCCAAAGCTGTCAGTGAATGAGAAGGCAAGAGTACCATTGAT
>JBJONJ010000359.1:0-5911 GCA_046051905.1 Verrucomicrobiota bacterium | reverse complement strand
GGTGCCTCCAACGCCGGCTACCACTACCTCGGCTGCGCGAAAACGTTCGCGCTGATGGGCAAGGCGTTTGCGGAGACGCTTTTGATGGCAGGAGAATGAAGGCAGAAGAATGTTTTTATCTTCTGAAAGCCTTTCTCGTATTCTCCTGCCTTCATTCTTCTGCCATTTCAGCTCATGCCCATCCAGCCAACACTCCCCAACTGCGCCTCTGGAAATGCGCCCTCTGCTACCTCTGTTTAATGCCTTGGTTCTTCAAAGCCGTCGCGGAGGCGCTTTTGATGGCAGGAGAATGACTTTATCTTCTGAAAGCCTTTCCCGTATTCTCCTGCCTTCATTCTTCTGCCATTTCAGTTCATGCCTATTCAACCAACGATCCATCTCCGGTCCGTCTCTGACGAAGAGTTTGCGGTGATCGACAAGGCGGTGATCACCAATGCCTATGCCGTTCACAACAAGTTTGGTCGGCTGTTTCATGAGCGCATTTATGAGAACGATCTGGCAGCGCGACTGCGGGCGGAAGGATTTGATGTCCAGACTCAGGTTCCGGTTTTGGTGACGCACGGAGGATTCGAGAAGACCTTCTTTCTGGATCTGATCGTCAATCACATGCTCTACGAGTTGAAGGTCGCCACCCGGATCACCGGGGAGCACGAGTCGCAGTCTTTGCACTACGCGATGCTTCAAGATGTTCGCTTGGTGAAGGTGTTGAACTTTGGCGAGTCAAAAGTGCGTGGCAGGCTGCTTTTCAACGCAGTCACATCAGCGGAGCGGTATCAGCCTAAAATGCGAAAAACCGGTTTAAGCGTCTTAACTCCACATTGCGAACGCCTGGTGACTCATTTGAAGGATCTCGTTCATGATTGGGGCACCCATTTGTCGAGCCAGATCTACAACGAAGCTCTCATTCATCATTTCGGTGGTGAAGAGCATTGCCTGAGGCGCATGGAACTCTGGGCAGGCGAAAACAAGCTCGGAACGCATCCCGTTCAGTTTTATGCAGCAGAGCATGCTTTTGTGGTCACCTCGCTATCACGGGATCAGGAAGCCTATCAGAGGCATCTGAATGCTTTACTCAGTCATGTTCAGCTCAGAGCCATCCAGTGGATAATCCTGAATCGGTCGAGGATTGAGATAACGACATTGGAGATGGCAGGAGAATGAAGTCAGAAGAATGAGAGAACAGAAAAAGCATTCTTCTGCCATCAAATCCTTCCGCTAACCCCCATGCTTTCGAAGCCGCCACTCACGGCGCGATCACCTTGAACGGGAAATTGGCCGTCGCGGCGCGGTTGTGCGTGTCGGTGACGCGGAGGTGGACGCGGTAGTCGCCGGGCTTTTTCGGGGCGCGGAAGGTGGCGTGAGGGCCTTCGGCTTTCAGAACGCAATCGGGCAGCGGCTTGGTGGGGCGTTCCCGGCCTTGCTCATTGCGGCCGGCGCTTTCGACGGTGACGGTCCAGTGCCAGGAAAGCGCGTCGCCATCGGGATCGGTGGCCTCGGCTTGTGCCTGGAACTTACTGCCGGCGGCGATTTCCTTTTTCGCCGCGTCGCTGATGAGCGGGGCGAGTTCAGGGGCATGATCGGTCGGTGGTGAGCCTTTCCAGAGTTCGTGCATCACATCGCGCACGTTGATGGACTCGCCTTGCTCGGTGAAGATGCCGAACCACGTCGCGGTGGCTTCTTGTTTCTGGCCCCAGAGGAAGACATAGCCGCCCCAGCAATCGCCACCGGGCTTGATCGCGGCTTCGTAGCCTTTGCGGATCGTCTTGGCCTTGTTGCCGCTCGTTTGCTCGATCGGCGCACCCCACGGCGCACGCGGGCTTTCCCAGAAACCCTGCGCACCAAACTCGGTGACGACCCACGGGCGCTTCCACTCGACTTTGACGAGATGCTTCCGCAACGACGGCAGCGCGGCGTAGGTGTTGATGCCGACGAAATCGAGGCTCGGCGTGTGCTCGTTGAGCCCCTTCGCCTTGTCAGGCGAAAGCCCGGCCACCGCGGTGAAGGTCGGATGCGCGGGATCGAGCTGTTTCACGATCTGCGCGAGCACTTCGAGCTGCTTCCAATACGCCGCGTTATTGCCATCGCCCTCCGCTTCGTTGCCGAGGCCCCAAAACAGCAGCGCGGGATGATCGCGATGCTGCACGACCTCATTCACGACTCGCGCGATCTGCTTCGCGCAGTGTTTCGTATTCGCATACGAGAACCAATTGCACTCTGGCTCCAGCCAGATGCCTGCGCACACCGTCAGGCCGCGCTTGCTCGCGTCATCGAGGATCGGCGCGAGACCGTTCGTCGTCCAGGTGCGGATGCTGTTGCCACCGGAGGCGACGAGTTCATCGAGATGCTTCTCGCCACCCGCACCTTTGACGAAGTAAGGCTCGCCACCACGCGTGATGCCCTTCCCCGGCACGATCTTCACCGGCACCGGCTCGGCGAGGGCCTGCGCGGCGATGAATGGGATGGAGAAAAGACAAACGAGGGTGCGAATCATGCCCGCCATCATTCCCGGTTGTCCTTCATGCGCAAAAAGAAATCCCAAAAGGACTGTCGCGGCATGCCTCGGGCCATTGTGCGGCTTTTGCCCGGCTCTGCGGCCATTCTGCACAAGACGGTGCCGATGGAGCGCTTTAGCATCTCCATCTTGTGAAACGCTACCTTCCCCTGCTCATCTCCGCGACCGCATGCTTGCTCGCCTCCAGCACCATCGCGGCTCCAGCCACGCCAACGCCTCCGGACTTCACCAAAGGCGACCAACCCGGCAAGGAGCACGATTGGACGCTTGGCCCCACCGGAGCTCGCGGATGGATTTTCAGCGCGAATGGCCATTCTCGCGAATCGCGGCAGATTCTCGTCACCGAGGTCGCGAGCGGCTCGCCAGCTGAAAAGCAGCTCGCGGTCGGCGATGTCATTCTCGGCGTGAATGAGGCATCTTTTGTCGATGATGCCCGCATCACCTTCGCGAAGGCCATCGCGGCCGCGGAGGCGAAAGATGGTGCTTTGAAGCTGCTGCGCTGGCGTGCTGGCAAAACGGAGGTCGTGAAGCTCAAACTGGCCGTGCTCGGCAGCCGCAGCGCCACCTCGCCGTATGATTGCGTGAAGTCGAAGCGCATCCTCGAGCTCGGCTGCGCGTCGCTCGCCAAGCGCATGAGCGATGAGAAAAGTTACGTGCGCAGGCTCGATGGCATCTCGCGAGCCCTCAACGGCCTCGCGTTGCTCGCCAGCGGCAACACAGACTACCTGCCGCTCATTCAACGCGAGGCGAAGTGGGCCGCGGACTTCACCACCGACGGCTATCTCTCATGGTATTACGGCTTCATGATGACCTTCGTCGCCGAATACGTCATGGCCACTGGCGACACCTCCGTCATGCCCGGCCTCACGCGGCTCGCGCTCGAAACCGCACGCGGTCAAAGCGCCGTCGGCACCTGGGGACATCGCTTTTCACCGAACGGCTACAACCTCGGCGGCTACGGCGCGATGAATGCGCCCGGCATCCCGCTCACCATCGGCATGGTGCTCGCCCGCGAGGCCGGTGTGAAGCACGCCGATCTCGACAAAGGCATCGCGAAGGCTGCCAACTTCCTCCGCTGGTATGTTCATAAAGGCGCGGTGCCCTATGGCGATCATCAGCCTTTCTTCGCGCATGAGGACAATGGCAAGTGCGCGGCCTCCGCGGTGCTCTTTGACCTGCTCGGTGATCGTGAAGCAGCGGAGTTCTTCGCGAAAATGGCCGCCGCTGGCTACAGCGAACGCGAGCGCGGCCACACGGGCAATTTCTTCAACATGCTCTGGGCCATGCAAGGCGTCGCCCGCTGCGGACCGCTCACCAGCGGCGCTTATTTGCAGGAGCAGGCTTGGTATTATGATCTCGCCCGCAGTTGGGACACTCGATTCATTTATCAAGGCTCGCCCGTCGGCGAGGAGGAGCACGGCGCCTACAAAAACTGGGACTGCAGCGGCAGCTACCTGCTCGATTGCGCCCTGTCGCTGAAAAGCCTGCGCATCACCGGCAAGAAAGGCTTCGCGGTGCCGCCGCTCGATGCCGCGCAGACCGCCGCAGTCATCGCCGCCGGCCGCGACTTCGCCTACAAAGGCGATGCGAACCGCTACGAGCAGCGCCCCACGCCGCAGCTCCTCGCCGGACTCGCGAGCTGGTCACCCTTTGTGCGTGGTCGCTCCGCCGCCGCGCTCGGCCAACGTGATGGCGATCACCTTCCCGCGCTGCTGAAGATGCTCGCAGGCAAGGACCGCGATGCACGCTACGGCGCCATCGAGGCGCTCGGTGCTCTCGGCCCGCGTGCGGATGCCGCCGCGCCGCAGTTGCGTGCTTGTTTGACCGAAACGGATCCCTGGGTGCAAAGCCTCGCCGCCGAGGCCATGCCGCAGCTCAGCCCGGAACCGCGCAAGGCCTGCGTGAGCGATCTGCTCGCCATGACGCTGCGCGAAAATGCCGCCGACCCGCGCCGCATGGCGCAGCGTGCGGCCAGCATCGCGCTCTTCGCGCCTTTTCCCGGCAAGCGAACGCCTCGCAGCATCCTCACCGATTCGCTCGACGGCGTGGACCGCGCCCTGCTACATCCTGCCATCGAATCCCTGCTGCAAAACGAAGACCCCATCGTGCGCGGCTCGCTCGCGAAGTCCTATCAAAAACTCAGCGATGAAGACCTCGTGCGCCTCCTGCCCGCCATCGTGAAAGCCATCGAAAAGCCCGCACCGAGCAATGAAATGTTCGCCGATGGCGTGCGCCTCGCCGGTCTCGACCTGCTTTCGCGTCTGCACATTCGCGAAGGCATGGCGCTGATCCTCCAAGTCATCGAGCCGCAGCGCTGGGGCGAAAAAAACCGCAGCAAAGCCTGTCTAGAATACCTGAAACGCTACGGCAAGCACACCCAGGCCATCCTACCCCAACTCGCCGAAATCCGCGCCCAACTCGTCACCGCAAATAAGTCGAAGCAACACCTCGCTGAGTTCGACGAGCAAGTCGCCGCCCTCTCCGCCAGCACCGATACGCCGACCTTGGTCGAGCTGAAAGCATTCAAAGTCGCGCCATGACACCCGTCTCCATCTTCAACGATGTCATCGGCCCCGTAATGCGCGGCCCATCCAGCTCGCACTGCGCCGCCGCGCTGCGCATCGGACGCCTCGCTCGCGATTTGATGGATGGCGAGATCACGGAAGTGCTCGTCGAGTTTGATCGCGCGGGTTCGCTGCCGACAACGCACGAGAGCCAGGGCAGCGACATGGGCCTCTTCGGAGGCCTTCTCGGCTGGGAGGCCGATGACGAGCGCCTTCCAAACTCCGCTCAAGCCCTCGCGGAGGCGGGGATCAAACTGCGCATCGAAACAGTCGATGTCGGTGATCCTCATCCGAATACGTATCGCCTCACGCTGAAGAACAGCCGCGAAACGCACACGCTCATCGCCATCTCCACCGGCGGCGGCATGATTGAGGTGATCGAGATCGATGGCGTGCCGCTGAGCATGGACGGCGGGCATCATGAGACGCTGATCTGGTGTGATGCAGACACTCCTGTCTGCACTTTGGGCCTCTCAGAGGCAGACAAGAGTGTCTGCATCACTCACGGCCTCGGCGACCAGCAACTCATCCAGGTGAAATCAGACCGATTCGTCGAATCAGACGGATCTTCAGTGAAGCGTCTCTCTCCCGTCCTCCCCGTCCCATCTCGCAAAGACCTCCACGTGCCCTTCACGAGCTGCGCAGCCATGCTCGCCCACGACGGAGCGCAAAACACACCGCTCTGGCAACTCGCCATCGAGTATGAGCGTGCTCGCGGAAACTTCACCGAGGCGGAAGTCATCGCGAAGATGACCGACATCGTTCGCATCCTGCGCAAATCCATTGCCAGCGGCATCGCGGGCACGAGTTACGAGGATCGCGTGCTGCATCATCA
>JBJONJ010000358.1:0-3363 GCA_046051905.1 Verrucomicrobiota bacterium | reverse complement strand
CCGCCGTGAGGCCGGCTGGGAGATGGGAGGTGGCAGCGGAGAGGCCGACGTCGGTGTCGGTCCAGCCATCGAAAGGCCCGTCGTCATTGGTCACGTTCAGGTCGGCGGGCCTGTCGCCATTGAAGGCGTGAATGAAAGTGGGTGGGCTTGCGCTGTTGTTGTCCGCCGTGGTGTAGATGAGGAGCTGGTCACCCGAGGTTTCATCGAAGGTGCCCGCGCCGGAGAGCACTCCATAAGAAGTGCCGATGAAGGACGCCGCAGTGGGCATGGAGATGCGGACGATCTTGCCCGCAGTGACGCCGGAGGTCACCCATGCGATGTTCGTCTCGAATGTGCTGCCAGCCCGCAGTGCGCTCGTTCCCTGATTCCACCCACGGTCCGTGAAGTGAATAGTAGTGCCATCTGGAATGTCCGCCGTCGCGAGCAGGGCGAAGGTTTCCCCGTCCGAGTCGTAGGCGATGACCATGAGGTCGTTCGGCGCAATGGTGCCCGACGCTGCCGCACGCGTCACCGTGATCGTGTAAGTCTTGATCGTGGTGCCGTCCTGGGCGGTGACACGCACGTCAATGGGGTTTGCGCCCACATTGAGTGACAAAGCGCTGCTTGGGGAGCCGGAGGTGAGCGCGGTGAAGCTGCCGCCATTGACGCGCACCTGCATCGTGGCATTCGCCTCCGCACGTGTGGCGGTGACGGTGACGCTGGTGGTCGCATTCGGCACATTCGCGGTGTAGGCCGTTGTTCCGGCCGCAAAGGTCGGCGCGAGGCCGCTGGCGGTGGTCGTGAGGGCTGCGAGGTCGGCGTTGTTGCTGAGCGCGGTCACATTCACGGTGAAGGTATCGGTCGTCTGGCGCTGCCCGTCATCGACATACAGCGTGATGGTGGCACTGCCTGTCTGGCCTGCCGCAGGCGTCACGGTGACGGTGCGTGAGCCGCCGCTGCCGCCCGTCACAATATTCGAGTCTGGCACGAGCGTGGTATTGGAGGAGGTTCCGTAAACCAGCAGATCAGACAAAGCTGTCTCCGCGTCATTCACCGTGACTGCGAGAGCACCCGTGTTGCCATTCATGGCGACGTTTTGGTTGACCACATCGGAGATGGCCGGTGCCGTGAGGCTGTGTAGGGCGATCCCGGCTGTATAGCCGATGCCAGCGGTGGCGGTCACCGTGGTAAAGGTCGTTCTGTTGCCACCGTTGAGATCGAAGGCGAAGATGTTTACGGCAGTGGTGGTCCCCAGATCACCGACCAGCAGCCGGTTACGGGCCCGGTCCACATGGATGCTCACCGGGTTGTTGAAATTCGCGCTGCCAGCCATGAGCTCCACCAGGCCGCTGAAATCCGCATTCACGCGCTGCACCCGGTCCGCCGTGGCAGTGCCACTGGAGGTCACGACGTAAATCTGGCCCGTGGAGCGATCCACGGCGACTCCTTGGATGGCCATGGCTGTGATGGTGCCAGGATTCGGATTGAGCTCGGTCCAGGTCTTGACCTGAGTGCGTCCGGTGCCGTCGAGATTGTAGCGCAGAAGGCCAGCGCTCGTGTTGTTGCCAAAATTATCCGCAACATACACATATCCGCGAACCGGGTCGATGCAGCCGTAGGCAGGGTTTTGGAAATGGGTTGCTCCTGCGGCTAGATCCACGGCACCCGAGCCGTCGTAGTTCATCTGGATCAAACGATCATCCGCGGCAGTCGCACTGTTGGTGATGACGTAGAGTTTCTGGCTGGCGGTATGCACCATCACCCCACGCACGATCTGGTTGGTATTAGCGGTGTAGATCTCATTGCGGCTAGCGAGGGAGCCATTCAGATCATAACGAATGAGCTTGAAGCTTCCGGCACCATCGGCGACCCACACAAAACCTGCCGCGGAATCCACCGCGCACATGTCAGGGCTGACAAAGTTAGCCGTATCGGCTGCCAGCACGGTCTGATTGGTGCCATCGGCATCGATTCGATTGAGCGAGTCCGTCGTGGCGCTGCTGTTCGTGCTGGCGGTGAAGTAAATTTTGTCAGCGCTGGCAGCCGAGGCGGAGCCGATGGCGAGAAGGCTGACACTCAGCCAGACCAGACTTGGCAGGATCAAACGGGAGAAAGCGGAGGAGGAGGAAGTCATAGAGCTGGGCGAATCGACGATTGAAGTGGGCAAAGCGGCGGAATCACGACCGCGGCGGGAACACGCCCTGCATGGCGATGCAGAAGTTCGCGGTGAGGTAGGGCATCATGTTGTTATGCGGCTGGCTGCCGCCGGCGGGGGCCAGCGCCTCCGGGGCCATGGCAACGAGGTTCGCATTCGAAACGGCATAGAGATTCCCGCTGGCCACGCGATTGAGCGTATTGCCCGTCGGATTGACAGTCCCACCCAGGGGAGTCGATTGGGCTGCAAGAGTGTGACCGTGCGAAGGAATCTCACTCTCCAGCAGGGTCACGATCTCCGATCCGCCCTCCTCCCCCAGATCGTGCAGGCTTAGCCCAGGCCCCTGCCCAGGCTGCATCGGCGCACGGCCCTGGAGATTCGGCAGCGCGAAGGTGCTCCTGCCGTCACCTCCATACATCGTGCCCAGCAGGGAAAACAGCGCGGTGTTTTGCGAGATGGGAAGAAGCTGCCCATTGCAAAAGGCCCAGCCTTTGGGGGCGAAATTGAAGCCAAAAATGCGGATTTCTGCGACGAAGGGATCCATGAGGTAATCAGGAAGGTGAGGGATAAATGCCGTAGAGCGAGATGATGAAATTCACGCACAGATAGGGCTGCAGGTTGTCATGCGGCTGCGAGCCACCGACGGACGTGATGATGGCCGGATTCAGCGCTGTGGCCGCCGTGCCCGCCCGGTAAAACTTCGCCGCTGCCTGGCCTGTCACCGCGCCGCTCGGGCTGGAGCCCGTCGGCACGTCGGTCGAGGCCAATAATGCATGTCCGTGAGCGGGGATTTGATTCACCGAAAGCGTGACGCTCTCCACCCCTCCTGTCTCCCCGATGACCCGATTGCTGAGCCCAGGTCCCTGTCCTTGATGAATCGGCAGGCGGCCTCTCAGGTCTGGCGCCGCGAACGTGTTCTGCCCATCACCGCCATAGGTCGTGCCGATGAGATTGAAGAGCGTTTCATACTCACTGATCGGCAGGATTGTGCCATCGCAGAACTGCCAGCCCAGTGGGGCGAAGTTCCCCGCGAACATGCGTATTTCACCAACGTAAGGTTGTGCCATGGGAGAAGATCAGTTTTGGGATGGGAAGATGCCCTGGAGGGCGATGCAGAAGGAGATCGTCAAAAACGGCTGCATATTCTGATGCGCCTGGCTGCCGCCCGTGTTCACGACCGAGGAGGTACCCAAGGCGACGAGATTCGCCGGGGGGGTATATGCATTTGT
>JBJONJ010000357.1:0-2548 GCA_046051905.1 Verrucomicrobiota bacterium | reverse complement strand
ACCGGCACGCCCTTCAACGATGTCGCCGAGGCCCAGGCCATCGCCGCTTGGGCGGGCGAGGCCACCTCACGCATCGCCGTGAGCTCCACGAAATCGGCGATGGGTCATCTTTTAGGCGGCGCAGGCGCGGTGGAGGCCGTCATCTGCCTCATGGCGCTGCGAGGCCAGTGGATGCCCGCGAGCCTCAACGTGCGCGAGGTGGACCCGGCGGTGAAATTTGACCTCGTGCGCACTTTCCGCCGCGCGAAGGTGGAGCATGCGCTCACGAATTCCTTCGGCTTTGGCGGCACGAACGCCACGCTGGTGATGAAAAGGAGGTCCGCATGAACGCCACCGGCCTTCACATCAACGGCGTGGGCGCCGTGAGCCCTGCAGGTTGGAGCAGCGCGGATCTGCTGCGTGCTGTTCGTGACAAGATGGAGCTTCCTGTGACGAATTGTCCGCGTCCGGGCATCGAGCGTCCCTGGCCCTGCCCCGTGCGCACCGTGCCACCTGCGCCGCCGGAGAAGCAGGTGCGCCATCCACGCTTCCGCCGCGTCTCTGCGATCTCCCGTTATGCCGCTGCGGCTTGCTTGGAGGCCTTGAAGGATGCCGGCTTCGACACGCCGCCACCTCGGTTGGGCATTCTCTTCGTCATGATGAATGGCTGCGTGAACTACACCGGCCGTTTTTATCAGGAGGTGCTGGATAATCCCGCGCAGGCCAGCCCGCTGATCTTCCCGGAAACCGTTTTCAATGCGCCTGCCTCCCACATCGCCGCGCTGCTCGGTGCCGATGGTGCGGTGACGACCATCATCGGCAATTCCAACGCCATCATGGAGGCGCTCGACATGGCCGCCGTTTGGCTGAACTGCGGCGTGTGCGATCACTGCCTCGTTGTCGGTGCTGAGGAATGCGACTGGCTCAGTGCCGAGGCGCTCACCTACTATCACGAAGCACACATCGCCACCGAGGGTGCCGGGGCGCTGCTCGTCTCGCTCGAAGGCAAAGGACCATCCATTCAGCGCATCGCCGGCCCCGTGGCCTTCCATTCCTGGAAAGAGCGCTGTGAAAGCATCGCGCGGCTTGCCTTGCCCGCCTCCATCTTGATCGACGACCACAACGGCATCGCCAAACACGACGCCGCCGAGGCCGCCGCCTGGTCTCATCTCGACTTCAAGACCCGCCACAGCCCGAAGAAGCTCCTCGGTGAAAGCATGGGCGCCTCCGCCGCCCTCCAACTCGTGCTCGCCACCCTGGAAAGCCGCGAGCAGAAGACCTCCGTGGCCGTCTCCATGCCTGGCAGCAACACGGCCGCATATGCGTGTGTGGTGGGCTTCGATGCGGAAGTTGGAGTCTAGGCTTTAGCCGACCTCTTCGACCTCTCGAACTTTCCCAAACCATCGGCTAAAGCCTAGACTCCAACTTTCATGATCGAGCACCGAGGGCGCTATTCAGTCACATAAAACATCGCCGCGAAGGTATTCGGCGTGAGTTTCGCATCCGCTGGTGGATTCACCAGCATGTTGGAGATATCGCCATCAAGGTAGAGCACGTCCTCGCAGCCGAGATGGAGAAAGAATCGGCTGAATTGATGGAAGGTCACGGTGCCGAGTTTCGCGTCGTCGCGGTCGCTCATGGCAAAAAGGATCTGCTTGTCCTTCTTGCGCACGCCGACGGCATTGCGGAGGCGCTTGTTGGGCGAGTTGAGGTTGAAGGCAGGATGGATGACACCGTTTCGCAGCATGAGCGGACCACTTTGCGTGGCGAGACGAGGCTTCAGGCCGCTGCGGGCAAATTCACCTGCCTCCATCACGCCGGGGCCGTGCTGGTCATCGAGATAAAAAACGCCATTCGGCATCAGGTAGAAGTTTCCTTCGCCCGATTTGAGGTTCAGCGGCACGAGCACTTTGCCATCGCAGATGGTCAGGCCGCAAGGTTTGGGGCCGCGCTCGAAAATGCCCGCGTTGGTGGCGAAGGCGATCTTTTGGCCTTTCGCGGCCAATTCACGGCGCAGACCATTGAAATCGCCCAGCGGCTTTCCATCGGCTCCGAGCCAAGCGAGCTGCAATTTCGGCCAATCCGCCAGATCGACGCGGAAAAGATGGTAGCGAGCGCCTTCATGCTCCACGACCTCCGCGGCGTGAAGGTGAGTAGTCATCGCGGCGCATCCAAAAGCGGTGAGAATCCAGCGTGTAAGCTTCATGACAGGCATTTTGCAGGCATGCAGGCCGTGTTTCCAAGGGAAACCTTTTGCCTTTGGCTGTATCCGGCCAAGTTCGCGGACGCTCTCCCATGTTTTCCGCCCGCGACTATCTCGATCTCACGCACACCAAGCACAGCATCCTCTTTCCCGATGATGCACCGGTGTGGACGGCGCTCTCCCGCATCGAGCAATACCTTGAGTTCCGGTTGCAGCGGGAGATTCGCTGCCAGGTGCCGCCGGGAGCCTTCATCGGTGAGGATGTGTTCATCGACGAAGGCACCACGCTGGAGCCTGGATGCGTGATTCGTGGTCCGGCCTGGATCGGAAGAAACTGCCAGATCCGGGCCGGCTGCTACATCCGCG
>JBJONJ010000356.1:0-6592 GCA_046051905.1 Verrucomicrobiota bacterium | reverse complement strand
GCTGCTCGATCACGAGGCCGTCCGCCCGGTAAAAGGTCTCGGTGAACAGCGTGCCGCCGGGAAGGATGGTCTTCTTCCGGCGGCCCAGCAGGTCATAGGTGAACTCCGTGACGCGGTTGAGAGGGTCTTTTACCGTCTTCACCTTGCCATCGGCGTGATAGGTCGTCTCGGTGATCTTGCCCAGTGCATCCGTCGTTTTCACCGGACGGTTCATCAGGTCATACTCATAGGCAGTGTCACCGCCGGTGACGCTGGTGCGGGTGAGCACGTTATCAAACAGGTCGTAGGTGAGGGTGACGGTGGCGTTTGCCTTGTCCTTGATGGTGGCCACGCGGTCCATGTTATCGTAGGTCCAAGCCGTGAAGGTGGTGTCCGGGTTCGTCTGCTTCGTTTTATTGCCCACGGCATCGTAAGTGTAGGTCACGGTGCGGGCGAGCGGGGTGCCATAGCCAGCGGTGGCCGAAATCAGCCGCCACTCCTTGTCATACACATTGCGAACCACCGTGCCATCCGCGTAGGTCACGGTTGTCGGCTTGCCACCAATATTGCAGGAGCAGCCGCCACCGCCGGAGGCGCTGCCGTATTCAAGCAGGGTGGAGCGTCCCAAGGCATCGGTGACCTTGGTGAGCAGGCTGAAGGTGTTGTATTCATAGGACTTGGTGTTTCCGGCCTGGTCAGTTTCAGAGATCAGGTTTTTGAAGTCATCATACCCAAACTCCGTGAAGTCCCCATTGGCGGCGGTCACGCGGTGAACGGCCCCGAGCGAGTTGTAACTGTAGGTGGTGACACCCCCGGCAGGATCCGTCATGGTCAGCATGCGGTCCCGTCCGTCGTAAGTGAACGTGGTGGTTCCTCCCAGGGCATTCACCTCCGTTTCCACAAGTCCGCGGGCGTTGTAGGTCCAGGTGTGGATGCCTCCATTCACCGCCGTGTGCGTGAGCGGCTGCCCTTGGGCATTGAAGGCCCAGGACTCAAATGTGCCGTCTGGGTAGTCCACTCGCGGGACCCGCCCTGCCGCGTCCCGCGTGTAAGTGGTGGTGCGGCTCGTCACTGCTGGGCCGCTGAGCGTGTAGGTCAGCGGCCGCCCGTCCGCGTCCCGCGTCCAGGTCTCCACCAGCCCGTTCGGATGCGTGGCGGTGAGCTGCCTTCCCCGCGAGTCATTCGTCCAGGTGGTCACGCGGAGCAGCGCGTCCGTCATGCTGGCCACGAAGCCGTTGGCGTCATAAGTGAAGGTGGTGGCCTTTCCCAGCCCGTCCGTGAGTTTCGTGGGACGCCCGTTGGTGTAGTCCATGCGCGTGGTGCGGCCATCCGCAAAGACCATCTGGGGCGAGTGCTCGCCAGCGGAAGCGGTGGAGGCAATGGTCTCGCCGCTCAGCGCATTGACGGCCCGCTCCACAAAGCCCAGCGGCGCGTCGAGATAATAATCGAAACGCACCATGGGAAGGGTGCCGTCCTGGCGCGGGTCCTGAACTTCGATCAACTGCGGAGGGGAAAAATCGTGTGTCTGCTGGTAGGTGTAGTGGGCCACCGTGCCGTCATCGTAATGAACAGCGGTGAGATTCACCCAGCGGAAGAAGCCGCTAGGGTCATTGAACACTTCGTAGTCATAAATGGTGCTGAGGTTGTCACTGGTCTTCACTTCCTTCACAACCCAGTTCGCACTGCCCGTCTCATTCATGCCGAAGAACTGCAAACGGCCCACCACATTGACACCGGTCACATTGCCGGTGACGAAGATGCGCACCTTGGAGACCTTTTTCCCCGCCCCGGCGTCAATGCCCACATAGCCGTTCCGCTGATAGGCATACTGGTAATAGGTGGCGGTATCGCCATCAAAAGCCTTCGGGCCGCCGTGAGCATCCGTCGGGTTTTGCGGATCATCCTGGGCCAGCGGATCGCTCGCGAAGGCGGTGCCGGTGATCTTCACGTTGTTCTCATCGTAGAACTCCATTTCACCGACCGGAACCGGCGGTGCATCGCGGTAGTCATTCGTGTAATAGGCGGCCAGATAACGGTAGCTGCCGGTGTTTGTCACCGGCACCTCAATCCACTGCCCGGCAGGAGATTGGTAAGCGATCTCGCCCAAGGCCACACGCTGGACCTGGAAAGAGCCGACGTTCTGATAAATGAACTGCAAAAAGCGTCCGGTCGAGTCGGTCACCTTGCGGATGAGCGTGTCCGTGGCGTTGTTGTAGGTGAACACCACGGGAGAGCCCGCATCCTCTTCATAGGACTCGATGCGGTAGCTGACCGCACCGGTGGTGGCGTTCACGATCCGTTTGAAGTTGTAAGTGCTGGCATCGGAGAGTTCGAGCACAAAGTCATTGCTGTTGTTGTTCAGGCTCATGCCGGTGCCCGCTGGCGCATCCCACACCTGCGGGAAGGTGCTGTTTCGAGTGAAGGTGTAGTCACCCCCTGTCGGGAAAGCGATGCTGATGCGCGGCTGGCCATTCAAAGCACCGGCGTCCCGCATGAACCACTGGTAGTTGTGCGTCCAGACGGCTTCACGACCAAACACGCCGCGAGAAATGTTCTGACTGTTCGTGCGGGTGCTGGCCGTGCGGTCAAACGAGAGCGCATCACCGGCCTGCATCGAGGTATCATTCGTGTCCACCTGCGCATTGCCAGTGTAGGCCGACATATCCACTCCGAAATCCGCTTCCAAGGTATCCCCCGCGGTGGCGATTTTCTTGCAAGTCTCGTTCGGGGAGCATTCACCCTCCTCCTGCACCAATTCCTCACCCTCAGGACATGACGAACCCGTCAGCCTGCTCATGGGTGGATGCCAGCCCGCACTGCTAGAAGGGCGCGGCTGGCCCCCGCCAGGCGAAGACGCAGGACCAAATGCACCATTGGCTCCCCAAGCACCGAATCCGGCACCGTTATCCTGCCCCTTTAGTAGCTGGCTCAGGTAATCACCGGCGTTGATCATCCCTCCTCCGCCACCAGCAGAAGGTCCATTGTTGGAGCCGCCGCTGCTGCCACCTCTGCCAGGCAGTTCGTGAGCCGAAGGGGACCAGTTCTTCCGGTTGTTATTTCCGTTCGTAAACTTTTTCTGATTGTTCGCCGGCAGTTTGGCAGGCACCTTCGCATTCTTGGGCCCATTGTTGGCATTCTTCGCCGGATTGTTCGGGTTTTTGGGCTTGTCATTGGGCGCACCGCCATCCGGCGGCGCGGCGGGGCCGCCCACCGCAGCATTCCCACAAGGAGGCCCTGCCGCATGCACCTGGGGGACCACCAGCACGGATTGCAATGTCCAGACCACGAACATGACGGAGGAGAGCCAGCTCTGACGGCGAAGAAAAGACGTTTTCATCAAGGCGAGTTGAATTGAAAAAGGGTGAGGAGTTCAGGGGATCATTTCGTCGTCCGGGCCACGGCCAGTTCCGCCCCAGCCCAAAGGTCGAGCGTGGCTGTCTCGCCATTTTCAGCGGTCAGCGTGACCCGGTGGATGCCCTGATAGCCTTCCGTTTGGAAGGCGAGGCGCACACAGCCATCCGCGCCGATCTGCGCGAGTTCCGCGTTCTTGCCGCTCGCCAGCAGGCCGCCATCCCGCACGCTCACCGCCACCTTCTCCCCGGCCGGGCGCTTCATTTTTACCTTGGCCTCGATGCCGCCACCCAGCGGCAGATACACCCGCTGAAACTCGCCATTCTGATTTGGATGCAGCCGGAACTTCCTCAGGCCCCCGGCCACCGAGACCAGCGCCTCCGTGGCAGGTCCCACCGCCTCAGGCCGGCTGCCGGGATAGCCCTGCGCCACAAAACGGCTCTCATCCTCAAACACCTCAACCGAGGGGACTGCGGCAGGCATGCCCGCCAGGGCGGTTTCAATAGGAAGATTCCCTCCCGGCACATCCGCCGCCGCCACCGAGGCTGGCTTCTGAGCCTCTCGCTGAACAGAAGACCGCCCGGTGGAACCGGCCTCCGGATTCACCGATTCAGGCGGCGGTCGCAGCCAAATCAGGGCCATCACGGCCACCGCCGCACCGAGGAAAAAAATCAGAAGAGAACGTAGCGCTTTCATAGATGAGCTGGGAATTAATTGCGAATTTCACGCATGTTGTAGCAGCCCCCCTCCCATTCCTCGCACACATAAATTCTTGGATTTATCTTGCCAGAATCGTCACACGTTAGGTAAAACCTCATCGCCATGAACGACTACTACCTCAACCGCCTCAACATGGGCCGCAAGGTCTATGCCTGTCTCGACGCCCCGGATCACACGCCGCTGTGGATGGGAAAACCACCCCTCGCCCTCGAAAAAGCCATCGACGATGGCCGTGGGCTGCTGGCCGGACTGGAGAAGCTGGCGCAAACCCAAAGCCAGGCCACCAACGGCAGCGCGGCGGACAAGGCCCGCGAGGAAAAAGAACTCGAAGACGCCACCCATGAGCTGGGACGCCTCGTGGTGCGCTGCTGCCGCGCCGCAGGGGACGAAGCCGGGGCTGCCACCTTTGACCTGCCCATCTCCGGCTGGCGACGCATGCGGGATGAAACCCTCCTGCAAACCGCCCGCGCCCTCGAAGTCAAGGCCGCCGCCCTGGCCGCCACGCCCGCCGGAGCCGACTACGGCATCACCGCCGCCCGCGTGGCCGAACTGAAAAGGGAGGCGGATGACTACGCCGCCCTCATCACCGCGCCGGATGATGCCATCGGCGGCAAGGCCGCCATGACGAAGCAAGTGCGCCCCGCCTTCGCCGCCTTTGAGGACAAGCTCCAAGTGATTGACGACCTGATCCTCACCCTGCGCAGCACGGAGGCAGGTTCCCTCCTCGTGGCGAAATACGAGCAGGCCCGCACCATCAACGACCGTGGCCGCCGCCCCGGCAAGGAAGAGGAAGCGCCGCCTGCTCCGAAACCGGCAGCGTAAACGTAGGGTGAAAACGCCTTCGGCACTCTCACGAGTGCCGCTACACCGGGCGGAAGGGCCTTTGCGGAACTTTGAGGCCGTTTTGCAACGGTTGGAGAGGCGGTTACAGGCGTTTTTGACTGAATTGCAGGCGTTTTCACCGGCTTGTCCGCCGTTTGAGGCGCGATAGCAGCGGTTTGCCCTGTTTTGCGGCGGTTCAACCTGCCATTGCAGCCGTTTTCCTCGTTTTGCAGGCGTTTGCGCCTTCATTGCAGCGGTTGGAGGCGCTTTTGCACCGGGTTGGGCTGCTCTTGCAGGCGTCTATCCAGACGTTGTTGCGGTGCGCTGTTCTGCTGCATGGGTGCCTGCCTTTACCTCACTTCTCCTTTTCCCACATCGCCTGCATCAAGTCGCCGATCTGCTGGCGGGTCTTGAGGACGGCTTCTGCAGTGGGGAGTTCGTTGGGCTTGGTGAGCCAGAGGGTTGGGGTGTCGATGAGAGCACCGCGAACGAACCCTACGACTGGAACAGCAAACTCATCAAACGCTTCCAGGTCACCAAGGTGCAGGAGGTGGACGGTGCCACCACGCTGAAGGAGATGAAGATCGAGAGCTTCAATCCCTTCGACGGCTCCCGCAAGGGCCGCACCTACATGACGATGGACAATCCGGTGAAGAAGTAAGGCGGACATTTTGTTTGCCTCAGAGGGATGTCTCCAGACTTTGGAGACATGTCCTCCGACACGACTTTTCATGCCGCTGACTTTGAGTTTGCCCAGGATCTCCTCGCGGGAGACGAGCCGGCATGGCGGCGGTTTGATGCGGAATATGTGCCCGCCATCGCGCAGCGGCTTCGCGGCATGGGAGCATCGGATGCGGATGCCGACGAGGTGCAGGGACTGGTGATCGAGCGGCTGTGGACGCGGCAGAAGCTGGCCTCCTACACCGGCAATGGTCCGCTGATGGGCTTTGTGCGCACGACGGCATCGAACGCGTGGCTGGAGTATCTGCGCAAGCATCGCCGCGAGGTGCATGCGAGCACGCTGGCAGGTGAGGACGAGGAAGGCGATGCGATGGACAGGATCGCCGAAGGCAAAAACGACGCGCAGCAGGAGTCGCCGCTGGCGGAGCTGCTGCGTGAAGCGTTGAAGTTCGCGCTGGATCGAGCGGACGCGGAGGCGCTGCTCATTATGCGGCTTTCGCTGCTACAGGACATCAAGCAGCGCGATCTTTGTGATGTCTGGGGCGGCGTGCATGAGGGAACGATCTCGGCAAAGAAGAAGCAGGTCATGACGCAGATCCGCGATGACACGCTGGGCTATGTGGCGGAACGCGAGCCGAACCTCCAGATCACCTGGCAGGAGCTGCTCGAGGCCTGCGGCGAGGGCGCGGAGGCCATTTTGGGGCCTGCGGGCGAGTGATTTTCAACTTTCTGCACAAGTTCCGTCCGCTCGCGCATCCACCTGCTGCCATCCCGAACCTTTATGAACGACGACCAAGACCTCCTCATCCTCACCCGCTTCCTGAACCGCTTCGATCCCGATGTGGAAGGTCGTGCGGCTGAACCGCCGCCCGCCGATGTCGCCGCCCGCCTCGATCGCTTCGCCGCTGGTGAAGCCGATGCGGCTGAACGCGGCAGCGTGGCAGGGCTGCTCAAAGAACATCCTGAATGGGTGCGCTACCTCGCAAGTGCGATCCGGAAGCGGGCGTGATCAGACTTCCTGCGCCAGCCTGCGCAGCAG
>JBJONJ010000355.1:0-2962 GCA_046051905.1 Verrucomicrobiota bacterium | reverse complement strand
CTGATGACCACCGTGCATTCCTACACCGCCACGCAGAAGACCGTGGACGGCCCGAGCAAGAAGGATTGGAAGGGTGGACGCAGCGCGGCCATCAACATCATTCCTTCGACCACCGGCGCGGCCAAGGCCGTGGGCCTGGCCAACCCCGAAGTGAAGGGGAAAATGACCGGCATGGCGTTCCGCGTGCCTGTGCCGACGGTGTCCGTGGTGGACCTGACGGTCCGCACCGTGAAGGAAACCAGCTACGCCGAGATCAAGGCGGCCATGAAGAAGGCCAGCGAGACCTACCTCAAGGGCATCCTCAACTGGACCGCCGACGAAGTGGTGAGCACCGATTTCATGCACGACCAGCACAGCTCCATCTTCGACGCCGGCTCCGGCATCGAGTTGAACAGCAAGTTCTTCAAGCTCGTGAGCTGGTATGACAACGAGTGGGGTTACTCCAACCGAGTCGTCGATCTCGTGAAATACATTGTGAGCAAAGGCCTGTAATCCGAAACGAACACAGCAACCTTCCAAGCCTTCGACGGGCCGGCTCACACGAGCCGGCCCGTTTTGCGTCATGGTCAGAACCTCGGACTTCGAAATTCCTTGTTCGATATTCGACATTCTTTCCCGGTCTCGGCGGCTTTTGAATATCGAATATCGACAAAGGAACACCGAATGATGAACAGCCGGTAACTTTGATGAAGATTCGAACTCAGCTCCAGTATCTCCCGCGCCCGTTTTGGGTGCTGGTAGGGGCTACGTTCGTCAATCGCTTCGGCGTATTCGTCGTGCCATTCTTGGCTCTGTTCATCACTCGGAACGGAAACACCGCTGCGCAGGCTGGCTATGCGGTCGCGGCCTACTCGGTGGGCAGTTTGGGAGCCGCCTGGCTCGGTGGATGGCTTGCAGACCGTCTCGGCCGGAACATCACGATGGCCCTCTCCGCCTTCGCGGGCGCGGCGTGCATGCTGGCGATGTCCCAGGCGGTCGATTGGCGAATGCTGGCGGTCATCGCCTTCATCACCGGCGCGGTGAATGAGGCCGGGCATCCGGCCAGCGCCGCGCTGGTGCAGGACATCGTGCCACAGGAGCATCGTGTGATCGCTTTTGCGGTCCAAAGGTTCGCGGTGAATCTGGCGTGGTCGCTGGGGCCTGCTACGGCCGGCTTGCTGGCGGAGCATGCGTCGTTCTTCTGGCTATTCGTCGTCGATGCGGTTACCTCGGTCATTTTCGGCCTGATCGCCTGGATGTGCCTGCCACGTGGACGGCGCACGGAGGCCTCGCAGGCGGGCTGGAGCCATGCCTGGGCCTCGATCCGGCAAAACAAACCCTTCCTCGCGCTTTTCGGAGCCTGCCTCTGCACGGCGTGGATCTTCCGGCAGACAAACACGACCTTTCCGCTGCACTTTGAGCGGAACCACTTGCCACTCGACTGGTGCGGCTATGTGCTGGCTCTGAATGGCGTGATGATCTGCCTCTTTGAAATGCCGCTGGCCGCGTTGTTGCGCTCGTGGCCGGTGCGCGGTGTGCTGGCGCTGGGCTACATCCTGATGGGAGCGAGCTTTCTCGTGTTTCTCGGCAGCGGGGCGCTGACCGCGTTTGTGCTCATGATGGTGATTTTTACCGTCGGGGAGATGAGTGCCTTTTCCCGCCAGCAGGCCTACGCCGCGGAAATGGCCCCGGAGGAGATGCGCGGGCGTTACGTTGGCTTTCTGAGCTTCGCCTGGTCGATCGGGAATACCGCCAGCTCGGCTCTCGGCATGCCGCTCTACGATCGTCATCCCGATCTGCTTTGGGGTATCAATGCCGCTCTCGGCGTGCTGGCCGCCTTGCTCATCTTGTCGAAGCGTGGCCTCAGGTGAAGCGGCGCACACGCTCACGCACATCGTCTTCCAGACGGCGCACAAATCCGGTGGCGAACTGCTCGATGTCGAGCTGGTCGTCCTTGATGAGCGGCGTCAGATCCATGGCGAAGTTGAGCAATTCGGCCCCGTCCGTCGTGTGCGAGTCAAAGTAGGTCGCGTTGGCATGGCGCAGGCCTTCCTCGGCGAGATCGTAGCGTTTGCCGCCGGCGATCTGGCTGTCGAAGACGCCCAGCAGCGGACGCAGCAGGTGGGTGTGCTTGTCCACGCTGAGCATCACCTTATCCTCGCTGAGCAGCCAGTCGAGCTTCCGCCAGACCTCGCAGCCATAGACCTTCTTCGGGCGCATCTCTTTGGGCAGCTCGCGAAGGGCCTCGATGCAGCGCAGGACGGTGGCCACATGCGTGTCATGGCGGTCGCAGGGATTGTGAAGATACAAAATCTCCGGCTGGGCATGCTCGAGGATGAATTTCAAATCGGCGATGCAAGGCGCATGGCGCGGGCGCTTCACCTCCTCGCTCGGGTAGCCGAGCTGAATTTGAATGCTGTACTCGCCCACGAAGGCTGCTTTGCGCTGCTCCAGCAGGCGCTCCTTTTGCATCTCCTCGTCGGTGTAGCTCGCATAGGCCCCTTTGCGCGGGCTGCCAGCTCCATCGGTCACGACCACGCCGCCGAACCACTGGTTCTTGTCGTGAAAACACTCCGTGATGCCGTGGTAGGCGGCGATCTCGAGATCGTCCTGATGCGAGACCATGCCGAGGTGCGTCACGCGACGCAGCGCGGTCCAGGGATCCGTGTCGTCCGGAATGAAAACGTCGTGCTTGGGATGGCGGAACTGCATGGCTGGGGGGCCACATGATGTCGTGCTCGCCGGGCAAATCCAATAATCGTTTCGGCAGATGCCTGTCGGCCACTCAACACTCCAGAACTCCATCAATCCGAATGCTTCTGATCGGTATCATCTCTCGTAGGGGAGATGGTGCGCGGTACGGGGTTCGAACCCCCGCCCGCATCGCTACGCGAAGCGTTGCGGGCGGGTGTGACCCCAGTCATTCGCTCAGGCGTCTCTTTAGGTAAGCGCGTCCAAAGCCGGTCTTGAGCTGTTTTTCTCG
>JBJONJ010000354.1:0-4115 GCA_046051905.1 Verrucomicrobiota bacterium | reverse complement strand
TGTCTGGGCGAGGAGAAGTTTCGGGAGGAGTTGCTGACGCAAATGAGCGAGCGGATGGGGGCGGAGCATTACGGCGAGGAGCGCGCGGAGACGGCGGAAGCGTTGGCGGAACGGATCATCGCGGAGGAGTTGAAGCGTTGGCGGTGGCAGGAAGCTGATCTCAACTTCCCCCTTTACTGGGATTAAGTGGACAGCCGAGGGGCAGGGTCACCCAGCGGATGTCCGAGGGTATCCTGCATTTTGGTGCCCATGCAAAGATGCAACCATCGCCGGGTCAGAGAACCGGGGCAGTGTATACGATTCAGGGGTTCCACCACTTGGCGGCTTGGAGCCCCTGAAATGCCCAGGTAGCATTTCGTCGATTCACCAGCCTAATGGCAGTAAAGGCAAAAGTTCTGCCGCCAAGAAAGACCGTGCCGAGCAAACCGTTCAACTATACCCAAGTGCTGGCCGATTGGGCCACTGCTTGGCGCACGCCCCAACTTCCGGGCCGGGTGACAGTCACGTTTTCTGGGAGGATGACGAAGTCGCTTGGGCGGGTACGCCCAATGACTGGGCAGATACGGTTGAATTCCAAACTCCAGACGGTGTCGCGAAGGTTCCTGCTTGAGGTGCTGTGTCACGAAGCCGCGCATGTCGCGGTTCACCTGCTGCACGGAGCCAACGCAAAACCCCACGGACCTGAATGGCAGGAATTGGTGCGCATTGCTGGATATCAGCCAGCCACAAAGCTTGGTCATCAGGGGCTGATTCAAAAAGCCCCCCAGAATACGACGATTTCTCGTCACCGCTACCGATGCCGGATTTGCCAGTGCGACTATTTCGTCCGCCGCAAGAGCTCGAGGCTGCACTGCAATCTTTGCCACTCCGCGGGGAGTCCTGAACCGCTCCAATACCTTCCCAACTCATCGCTCTCCTGACCCGCGCCATGTCCAACCCGTGCCTCTTCTGCCAACCAGACCACACTCGAATCGCCTTCGAGACCGACCGGTTCATTGGCTTGTGGGATGGATTCCCGGTGTCGCCCGGGCACCTCTTGGTCATCCCGCGCCGGCACATTCCGACTTGGTTCGATGCCACTGCCGAAGAGCAGGTTGCGTTGCTGCAGGGTATTGAGATGGCGCGGCAAGAGATCTTGCGCCGACACCAACCCGACGGATTCAACATCGGCATTAACATCGGGGCGGCCGCCGGCCAGACCGTGTTCCATTTGCACATTCATGTGATTCCCCGCTACACCGGGGATCTCCCGGACCCTCGAGGTGGAGTGCGCAACGTCATCCCGTCGAAGGGGAACTATTTCCGCCGACCCGCCGCCAGTGGTCATGCTTTGGCTGATGTGCCCCATGATCGGTCCCTGATTCATGGTGGTGGTGATGATCCGCTCCTACCCCACTTTCGGGCTCATCTCGACCGTGCGGTCGGAGCCGACCTGTGTGTGGCCTTCGTCCGGACGAGTGGCTTGGATCTCGT
Organism: Verrucomicrobiota bacterium; assembly: GCA_046051905.1. Classification (GTDB taxonomy): domain Bacteria; phylum Verrucomicrobiota; class Verrucomicrobiia; order Verrucomicrobiales; family Verrucomicrobiaceae; genus Prosthecobacter. The sequence goes on along the minus strand of JBJONJ010000354.1, from coordinate 2,642 downwards.
GATCGAACACCTGCGCGATTTGCTCCATCGTGGTGGCACACTCCGACTCCTTACCGGCGATTACCTCGATATCACTGAGCCCGAGGCTTTGCTTCGGCTCACCGATCTCTCCGGCAAGATCGAGCTCCGGATCTTCGAGACGCTCCAAGTCAGCTTTCACCCCAAAGGCTACCTCTTCCATTTTCCCGATGGCACCGCCACCGCCTTGGTCGGTAGCTCGAACTTCAGCAATTCCGCGCTTCAACAAGGCATTGAATGGAATTACCGCGTGCTCACCTCGGCCGATCCGAAGGGCATCGCACACGTTCAGCAAAGCTTCGACCAACTCTTCCACCATCCGGCGACAAGGCTGGTGACGCAGGAATGGATTCGGGAATACACCGAGCGCCGCAGACCACCGGAGCGCTCGCGTGGGATGGTGCTCCTCGAAACCAGCGAGAATGCGCCCCCGCCTCATGATATCCAACGTGAGGCGCTGGCAGCTCTCGAGCAAACCCGCCGCGACGGCAATTCTGCCGGCTTGGTCGTCTTAGCCACCGGCCTGGGCAAGACCTGGCTGAGCGCCTTCGATAGTTGCCGGCCCGAGTTCCGCCGGATCTTGTTCGTGGCACACCGTGAGGAAATTCTGACGCAGGCTTTGAAGACCTTTCGTCGGATCCGGCCCCGGGCTTCGTTGGGCAACTACAACGGCATCGACAAAGTGCCCGACGCCGACGTGCTCTTCGCTTCCATCCAGACACTCGGCAGGCAGCGGCATCTCAAGGCCTTCGAACGGGATTGCTTCGACTACATCATCGTCGACGAATTCCATCACGCCGCCGCGGCCACCTACCGCAACCTCATCGCCCATTTCACTCCGAAGTTCCTGCTGGGCCTGACCGCCACGCCTGAGCGCACGGATGGCGGTGACCTGCTGGGGCTATGCCAAGAGAACCTAGTCTACCGCTGCGACCTGGCGCGTGGCATCCGCGAACGCTTGTTGTCCGCGTTCCACTACTTCGGCGTCCCCGACGAGGTGGACTACCAGAACATCCCTTGGCGCAATCACCGGTTCGACGAAGCCGAGTTGACCCGCGCAGTGGCCACCGAGAAACGGGCCCAGAATGCTCTCGACCAACTGCGCGCGCGTGGCGGCCGACGCACCATCGCCTTTTGTTGCTCTCAACGACACAGCGACTTCATGGCCGATTTCTTCAGCCGGAATGGTTGCCGTTCGGTCGCCGTCCATTCGGGCGAGAACTCAGCACCGCGAGCGGCTTCGTTGGAGGCCCTCGAAACTGGGCAACTCGATGTTGTCTGCGCCGTGGACATGTTCAACGAGGGCGTGGACATCCCCAATGTGGATACGGTGATGATGTTGCGTCCGACCGAGTCGTCCATTTTGTGGATGCAGCAGTTTGGTCGGGGCCTGCGTAGGGCCGAGGGCAAGACTCACCTGACGGTGATCGACTACATCGGCAACCACCGGAGCTTCCTCAATAAACCGCGCACGCTTTTGGCCCTCCCGGCCGGGGATCAGCACATCGACAAAGCACTGAACCTGCTGCTGGGCGGTGACTTCGAACTGCCTCCAGGATGCGAGGTGACCTATGAGCTCCAGGCGGTTGACATCCTACGGTCCTTGTTGCGGCAACCTGCACACGGGGATGCGTTGCAGGCATACTACCTGGACTTTCGCGAGCGGCATGGGCAGCGCCCCACCGCGGCCGAGATGTTTCGTGATGGGTTTACGCCGCGGTCCGTTCGGCAATCGCATGGTTCCTGGCTCCATTACGTAAAGGCCATGGGCGACCTCTCGCAGGCCCAAGCCGCGGCCTTGGACCAGGCCTCAGAGTTCCTCGCGGAACTCGAATCCACCCGGATGACCAAGAGCTTCAAGATTCTCACGCTGTTGGCACTGCTCGACGAAGACCAACTTCCTGGATCGATGCCGATCGATGCCCTGCAAAGCGGCTTCCGACGGCAGGCCGAGCGGTCGGCCAAGCTCCGCCAAGATGTCGGCCCGGCCCTTGCGGATCGCGCCAGCCTCATCCGCATGCTGGAGAGTAATCCCATCAACGCTTGGACGGGCGACGGCGATGCGACGCGGAAGACCTTCTTCACGTACCGCGACCGGCAGTTTGCCTCCAAGATAACCCTCGCCCCAGAACTGCGAAGCGCCTTCCGGGAACTAGCTCTGGAACTGGCCGACTGGCGACTCGCGGAGTACCTCAATCGCAGTGGGGAAGGGGAGGTGTCGGAAGGGCGGATACCGGTTGTGGAGACAGAAGGCCCTACCGTAAAAGGGTCATAAAAGGGTCAGTTTTTGATATTGATATGTAAAGGAACGGCGCGGGGCGGAGGAAGGCGAGGAGTTCAAGCCGATTCGGCGCGGTTGGTGTCTGGGCGAGGAGAAGTTTCGGGAGGAGTTGCTGACGCAGATGAGCGAGCGGATGGGGGCGGAGCATTACGGCGAGGAGCGCGTGGAGACGGCGGAGGCGCTGGCGGAACTCATCATCGCGGAGGAGTTGAAGCTGGGGCGGTGGCAGGAAGCTGATCTCAAAACTCGGCCCAAGGGGGATCCGGTGAAGGTGGATTTGGCGGCGCGCTTGCGAGCGGAAACGACGATGACGGTGGGGTGGATCGCCGAACGTCTGGCGATG
>JBJONJ010000353.1:0-5308 GCA_046051905.1 Verrucomicrobiota bacterium | reverse complement strand
GGCCTTTCGCAAAGCCTTCGGAGGAAAGTTCGTGGCCCGCCATCAGGCGCAGCGTGCGAGCAAAGCTGCCCGGACCACTCGCGACCTGGCAAAGCGAGCCGATGACCTGCATGTCGAGGCTACGCGGATACACCTGGCCGACGGCTCCAAAGGCGGCAGGCATGCCGAGATGATGCAGGATGCGGTTTTCGAGTTCGGAGGCCTTTTTCGCGTCGCCGTTGAAGAGAGTGATTTGGTCAAGGCGGGTGCCGACCGCCCCTTTGAGGCCGCGGGCGGGATAGGTGGCGATGACGTTTTGGAGGTCGCCAAAGGCCAGCAGGGTTTCTTCGCCGAACATGGCGAGGCGTTTGCCGAGCGTGGTGGCCTGAGCGGCGACGTTGTGGGTGCGGGCGGTGAGGGGAATGTCACGCGTCACGGCAGCGCGGCGGGCGATACCTGCGAGCACGGCCACAGTCTTGCGGCGGATTTCGAGCAAGGCGCGGAAGACCTGGAGCTGCTCGACATTCTCCGTGAGGTCGCGGCTGGTCATGCCCTTGTGGATGTGCTCGTGCCCGGCGAGGTCGCAAAACTCCTCGATGCGTGCTTTCACATCGTGACGGGTCACCCGCTCACGCTCCATGATGGAGGCCACGTTGATCTGATCCTTCACCTTTTCGTAGGCCTCGATCACGCCATCCGGCACGGGGATGCCGAGGTCACGCTGGCCTTTGAGCACGGCGATCCAGTAATCGCGTTCGAGCCTTACTTTGCCCTCCGGCGACCAAAGGGCGCGCATGGGGGCGGTGGCGTAGCGTTCGGCGAGGACGTTGGGGATGGAGTCAGACATGGGGAGGGTGGTTTAGAGTTCGGGACTGGAACGTTCAAGATCGAACTTCAACCGATCTCCTCTCACGCCCACTCTTTGAGCCTCTCTGGGAAGGGGCAGGCGGCGCAGGCGCTGTCATCCTCGAGGCAGAAGTCCTCATAAATCTGCAGCAGGCCCTGGTGGTGATGCAGCTTGGTGTTGAAGGCGGCGGCGAGGGGCGAGCTTTCTCCAAAAAGGCGCAGCAGGGCGCGGCGGACCTTTTGATTGTCGAGGAGGGCGGGCAGTTCGAGGTACTCGGCCCACAAGCGGGTGCGCTCGGGCACGAGGAGCGGGTAGGCGACGTTGGCGAGCATCTCGTGCATGCGGGTTTCGCCAATGAGAGCAAGGGGCTTGGCGGCAGGCGCGGCCGTGAGCGTGTAGTGCGAGGTCCAGTAATCGTGCCTCAGGCCGGCGAGCGCGTCTTTCCACGCTGGCTGGCTCCAGCGTGTGGCCTCGGCAAGCGGCTCGCAGAGGCGCTTCCACGAGGCGAGCATGGCGGCGAGGGCTCCGAGGCGGCGTTGCGGGTGATTGCCCGGCCGGGTGGCGGCTAGGTTCCATCGCGGCAAGCAGCGAGACTCCAGCCAGCGGGCGCAGGCATCACGCTGCCTCCACCATTCGCTCCACAACTGACGCAGGTAACCGCGGGTGACTCCTTCCGTATCTTCGACACGGATTTTTTCGAGGAAGCCGCTGACACCGAAGAGCATGGCCTCGCGCACCGGGGCCTCCAGACGGAGCATTTTGCGCAGCGGCAGACGCTGGGCGAGGATGACAAAGGGCTGCTGGTTGTTCCGGTAACCGAGGGTTTGAGCGAGGGACTGGAAAATGGCCTGCTCGCGCCCCTGCGCCTGCACGAGACGATGCAAGCGGCGGCTTTTTCGCTCGAGACGGAACTGCGCGGCGGATTCGATGATGGACTGCACTTTGCCCGCCTCCATGGTGGCAAGCGGTGTGGCGCAGCGTCCGAGACGGGCGGCGGCCATGCCACGAGCGGGGGTGGCATCCGAAGGCAGCATGGCGGCATTCAAAACGATCTGCGGCACCTCACGATGCTGGCTGGTGCGGGTGAAAAACCGGGTCTCTGGCATCCGGAGGACGAGGTGGAGCATCACCCGGTCGTAATCGGCGTTTGAGCCATGCGCGTGATGTTCCCAATCGCGGACATCGGTGTCGAGTTCGAGGTCGCCGTGGCGTGTTTCGCCATTCACTCGAATGGTGGCAGCGGTGAAATCGGGACCCGGGCCAGAGTTCCAAGTGCCGAAATCAATGATCTCCACTGGCTGGCCGTCGGTGCTTTGAAATTGCGTCCCGAAGGCTCCTGTGAACCACAGGCTCTGCCAGTCGAGCTCGGACCATGCTTCGTCGAATCCGGGAAGGGCGGCCCGATCCTCGACACCGCCAAAGACCACGTCACGAAAATGGGCGTAGCGTTCGGCCAAAGGGAGCGGAAGGATGGTGGACATCGGCGCACCGGAAATGGTGGCGATTCAGCCCGCCTTTGCCAGCGCAAAAACGGAATGCCATGCCTCGGGGGCAAGACGGAGCAGCATTGACAAACCTCTCCCGACATGGCTGGATCGCGCCTCGTGTCCGGAAGCAAAAACCTCAGCCCGCCTCGGAAAGCCATCTACCGGCTGTCCATTTACCTGCGTTGTCTGCAGAAGCTGCGGGACAATCGCGTGGACACGGTGTCCTCCGCGGCGCTGGCGAAGGCGGCCGGGGTAAAATCGACGCAGCTTCGCAAGGACCTGACCTACTTTGGCCAGCTAGGCACCCGCGGCCTGGGCTACAACGTGGAGGCGCTGCGCAAGATGATCGCCGATGTGCTGGGGCAGAACCGCCTCCAGCCGGTGATCCTCGTGGGCGTGGGTAATCTGGGCTCGGCGCTGCTGCGCTACGGAGGCTTTCGCAAGGAGGGCTTTGAGATCACGGCGGCGTTTGATCTGCTGCCCAAATCTGCCGGCCAGTTCAGCGTGCCGGTGCTTCCAATGAGCGGCCTGGCCGACTACATCGTGAAAAACAACGTGAAGATGGCCATCATGACCGTGCCGGCGATGAATGCGCAGGCGGTCTGCAACGAACTGGTGGCGAATGGCATCCAGGCGGTCCTGAATTTCTCGCCCATGGTGCTCGAAACGCCCGAAAACGTGGTGGTGAACAGTGTGGACCTGGCCGTGGAGCTCGAAAACCTGAGCTATTTCATCCGCTGACGTTCAGCTTCAGGCCACGGGAGGAGGGACCTGGTCACGCAGCTCTTTGGCGGTGGCAAGAAAACGGGTCAGGGCCGCTTCGTCGTCGTGGAGCAACAGATCCATGAATTGGTGAAGCTGCGCCGAGGCATCTTGAAGCGCGGAAAGCACCTCAGCACGGTTTTCTCGCAGAATGCCGGTCCACATGGCGGGATCTCCCGCGGCCACTCGCGTGGTATCGCGGAAGCCGCCGGCGGCGCATGGAATGGGACTGGTGTCGCCGTGCAGAGCCGCCAGCGTGGTCACCGCAGCCATGGTGTGCGGTAGATGCGAGATCCGTGCCACACGGCGATCATGCTCCGCGGGGTTCATTTCCAGCACACGACATCCGAGAGCCGACCAGAACGCTCGAAGACGTTCCAGAGCAGGGACGCTGGTGTTTTCGATCAGCGTGAGCAAACAGGCGGCATTCTGAAACAGGTCTACGCGGGCGTGAGCCATGCCCGTGGCGTGTGATCCGGCCATCGGATGGCTGCCGATGAATGGAATCCCTTTGGAGGCAAAAACAGGCTGCAACGTCGCAACAACACTGCCTTTCACGCTGCCGACATCAGTGACGAGCAAGTCAGGATGCGTCTCGGCGGCGATGATCTGCTCTGCGGCCGCCCTCATGTGCTGAACTGGCATACAAAGCACGGCCAGCGTGGCTCCAGAGATGGCCTCTGTGATGCGGGTGCTACAAACGGCTTTAGGAACACGCTGGAGGACCTCCTCCATGACCTCGGCACGACGTGCCCAGACACGAATCGCGGCCGCAGGGATGCGTTCTTGAACGGCCAATGCCAGCGAGCCTCCCAAAAGTCCGGGGGCTAAGATGGCGATGGTGGTTTCCTGCTTCATGAGTCCTGATTCGAGAATCAGGGCACCAGAAAAACTTTCTGCGTGTAGGGACAGCGGGCCTTTTGTCCGGAGCGCATCTCACGCACATCGATCTCACGACCAAGCGAGTCGAAGGGACTCTTCACGAAACCGGGCTTGGTGCGGGTGGCGGTCGGGTAGCTGCCAGTTGACGCGGGCGGCGTCGGGGGCGTCTCAGGAGTATTCGTGGGTGGCGTGGCGACGACCGGTGGAGGAGGCGTGGTGCCGGTGGGCGCAGGCGGGGTGGTGCCAGGCGGCATCGTGGCTGGAACAGTGGGAGCGCCGGGATCGGGCGGCTGCACCGTTGCAGCCGCTGGATCATTTGGATTTGGCGCTGGCGGCGGCAAGGTTGGATCCCCTGTGTCGAGATAACGCGTATCCGCCGGTGCGGTGGGAGCGGCTGGATCCTGACCGTAGCGGATGTCTCTAGGCGCATGATCCAGCGAGTAGCCACGCGGGCCCGCCGGTGGGGTCGAAGTCGGGCCATTGCAGGATGCCAAAAAGGCGAGAACGACGAGGGGGAGCAGCGCGGCGTGAGCTTTCATGATCTGGCTATTGATGAAAGGCGGAGGTTCAGGCGTTCACACGCATGGGCATGAGCACATAGAGGAAGTTTGTGCCGCTGCGGACAACGCCAGGGCTGATTTCATCAATCAGATGAAGATGGATTTCATCGGCGCTCAGATTGCGCAGAGGAGCCATCGCAAACTCCGGATTGAAGGCAATCGTAATGGACGCGCCTTTGTAATTGATGGCGACGGTTTCGCGGGCCTCACCGATGTCCGGCGAGGAGGCGACGATCTCGACCTGACCGGGCGTGAAGATGAATTTAATGGAGTTCGACTTGTCCGTGGTGAGCAGGGAGACGCGGGAGATGGCTCGGAGGAAGGCCTCGCGCTCGATCGGGATGCGCTCTTTCGACTCACCTGGGATGACCTGGCGATAGTTCGGGTAGTTGCCGTCGATGAGCTTGCTTACGAGGAGGCTTTCACCGAGGTCAAAGCCGACCTGGGAGCCAGTCACCTTAATGGTGACAAGGCCGGAATCACCGAGCAGGCGGGAGAGTTCGTTCACCGCCTTGGTGGGCACGATAATGTCAATTTCCTGGCTCTGCGGGAATTCGAGCTCCTGCTCCACCATGGCCAGACGACGTCCGTCCGTGGCCACCATGGTGAGGGCATTTTCCTTGAAGGAGAAAAGGATGCCGTTGAGCACATACCGTGTCTCGTCCGTGGAGATGGCATAGCTGGTCTTGCGCAAGCAGTCGCGCAACATCTGCTGCTCGATTTTAAACTCGCGGGCATCGTCAAAGCGTGGCAACGCCGGAAACTCCTCGCTGGTGAGACCGAGCACCTTG
>JBJONJ010000352.1:0-5997 GCA_046051905.1 Verrucomicrobiota bacterium | reverse complement strand
TAAATCCACTGATTCCAGCGGCTTTTATCGGTGCTTTGCGAGCGCCTCGCTCGAACATCCGCATCAGGCCTAGGAAACTCAGTCCATGCAGCCAAAAACACCTCGAAACTCGAGTGTTTCTGGATATCGAGCACCTCCCAGTACATCGGCACCACCTAGGCGCTCGGAAACTAGAGAACCAGTTCGTTCGTACCCTCTACAGCGGTATGGCGTTGGATGGGGAGAACAATGTTTTTCCCTTTCCCACTACACGTCGCTCGGACTCATAGACCAACTCAACCCCCAGCGCTTTAAGCATGGCACGATTCCCTAACGGATCGGCCATCTCGGCAATTCCGGTCAACCCTACTAACTCGGAAACCTGCAGCGGCATCTTCCAAACCGGCCACCGCAGCAGTGTTTCCCTCCATCGGCGATGGAAGCCCAGAGTTGTCGGGTATCTGGATGGATAACAGGGGAACAAGCCCAAGGCCTCCATGGCCAGCCGATTGGCCGCTAACTCCGAAGTCATATCCATGTCGTTCGGGTCACAAGCTTGTAGGGCGTGTGAACAGTCAGACATCGCATCGAGCCGAAGCGTCAGCCCCCCTCTGGCCTCATCACTCATTTCCCAAACGGATGCGCCGAGCGTCTTTTCCAAATGTGCGCGGCCGGTATCTCTAGCCAGTTTCGATAGCGCCGTGAGGTAGTCCTGCCGCCCAGCTCCATTCAGCATCTGGAGAAGGCTCACAGAGCTTCTACTGTCACGTTCTGGCAGTTCGGAGACCATCCGCTGCAAAAGCCGACCATCGGCGGATTCAGATCGGATACCAAGCACTCGACGCATCTCTGCCCGATCCATCGAAAGGTTCAGGTCTAAGCCATTCACCAAAGCCTCAATCTCGTTCCGCGAACTATCGAGGGCTTCGACGACGCGATCGACGACGTCTGAGAACTCAGCTTCGTCCTCAACAGAAATAACAGCTCTCCAAAACCCGAGCTGACGCCAGTGGAGTCGGGGTTTCCAATTTGGCGCAGCGCGATCTAGTGCCCGAAGCAACCCCACTGCCGCGAGGAAACCCAGTGGTTGATCGGCAGTGAAGCCGTTCAGGTGAAAGGTCGTTGAAGCCATGTTCAGTACGAGGAGGACACTTTCCAATCCGCCAGTCGGAGTACCGTCTCCATCAACGCCAGATGGTACGCCCCGAGTTGGGCGGTACAGTGGGAAAACCGGATCGCGTATCCTGCGTCGGCGCGGTACAGGGAGCCGTCTTGTCGGCCGTGCAATATGACGGTTGTACCGTCAGCCAGATCGATATCGAAGCTGACCGAACCTCCCTCGATGTCTGACCTCTCCGTGACAATGAAAGGGCGAGCTTGCCCGTGGTGGCTGGAGATCAAATGGAGAAGCAGTTCCCTGTCTTCACCTGCACCAGCACAACTAGAGGCCATCGAGGCGGAAAGAGCTTCATGGCGGGTGGCCGGCGACTTCCCCGTCATGACCCCTTTTGCAAGGAGCGAACCCGGAGCGCTGTCGGTGTTGCCAAGCATCGCCTGAAACTCGGGATCGCATTTGCCAACATCATGCAGCAGAGCGGATCGCTCGAGAACTGCAGCCACAGGAGCGGGAAGCCCAAGGAGATCCGTACAGCGTCGGACCTCGGCACGGACATCATGGAGATGCTCCAAGAGCAAGACCTTGCGGTTTGCGATTCGACTTGAGCGTTCCTCTTCCCAGTCGCCAGAACCTTCATCCGAAAGCGAGTCGTCGGGAACTTTCCCGATCATACTAAAAATGATCTTGGATGAATGAGGAACCGCGGTGCCCTGCCATCGAGTGCTTTTCCTGCTAAGCACCTGTTGAACGAGGTTTTGGTAAAGTCCCTCCAGCGCAGACCTAGGGCTCCTGATGATGGAACGAGACACCAAGCTTGCAGGATCCGAATCGTCATCCTCTACGTCATCAGCTAACGCTACCAATTCTCGCCGCTGAAGCAGTCGCGCTAGGAGGGATGTGTCTTCGACCTCATCACGGCTCTTCGGAGCCCATCCAAAGCGATCACACCCTCCCGCCCAACTAGGAAGCACCAGCGTGTCTCCCTGACGAGATCGCTGAACATCTTCGATCGACTGGCAAACCACCGGCGGTTGATCTGGCCGCAACCTGAGGATGGTAAACGGCAACTCCATTTCCCCGTCCGTCTGAAGGTCCTCGCTGGGTTGCGAGGGAAGATCGAATGACGGTTCATCAGTCCGGGTACTCAACCAGTTGACCAACTGGTGGATCGGTAATTGGAGGCACTCGCAAGACAAGGGTCGGAGCACCTCGATCCAGTCAGGCCAATGCTCCGAACTTTCCCTCGGAAGTTCCCTCCACACCAGATTGACCTCGGGTGCTCCCTTGGAAGGGCCGTGAAGAAAGAGGGAGACATCGGGCTCGGCAGCCGGCTTCGGGAAGGTCTGGTTCCAGCACTCGAGGTGGTGATCCAGCAACAAGGGCGCATCCTCACGAGGTGTTAGTAAGGGCTTAAGAGCCCCACCGGATGGCAGCATTGGTGCAAGTGCCATATGGCTGAAATCCAAGACAGGACCTTTTCCAAGAGGGTGCCGGGCGTTGGCAGCTTTCGCAGACATCCAGTCCCATGTCTTAGCGAGTGCCTCACCATAGACCGGGTGTATTACACCTGATGCAAGTTGATCCTTGGCGGCGATGATAACGGCATGAGCCGGAGTGGCACGACCGGCCCGGGCGAGTCGACCAAAGCGCTGACGCAGCGCGTCCATTGCTGCGCATTCCGAGATCAAGTGATCGAAATCAAGGTCTGCACCGACCTCGATGCACTGCGTTGAGACAACGAATAGGGACTGTTCTCCTTCCGGAATTGTAGGAGCCCCGACTCGAAGACACTTCGTAGGGGCATCCGGAGCGCTGAAAAGGTTCCAACGGTCTACGGCTCGAGATCTGCCAATTACCAGGAGCGATCTGTGGTTTAGATCTTGGAGACGCTCATGAATCATCCGAGCAAGGGCAACCTCATTGACGATAATCGCGACCTTTTTCGGTCCTGTATCGCCCGTGATTTTCAGCGCAACATTCAGGAACTCGTCGGCAATTCGAATCCGGTTTGCCAAAACGATTTCCTGCCGTTCCCGAGGCCTCAGGGAAGCTTTCACGCGATCCGTTGAAACCTTGATCAAGAGCGCCGGTTTCGGAGTCGACAGGCGGCGCGAAAGCACCGGGTGGGCGCGATCCTCATCGTCCTCACACATGGGCGGTTTCTCGGCGGAACTGGTCGCCGTCAGGGAAACACACCGCATCGGCAAACCCCAACCGTTCCGGTGGTGGTCTATGCGAATCCGGTCCTGAATCGCCTTGAGAGTCTGCTCAAACGGTTGGGATAAATGAGCCTCGTCCAGAAGGAACAAGGAATCGGTGGCCATTAGCGCCGCATGGATGGACCACGTTTGGTCTCTGCACCCATAACCTCGGAACAAAAGCCTTGATCCTACTTGATCCACGGTGGAGACGATGACTGTTGGCTGGAGCGGATCCTTGAACCATCGCTGATCTCGATGAACCCCGCCTCGCAGCATGGCAACAGACAACGGCGAATCACCGCCGTACTCGAGCAACTGATTGCGAAGCCAACCTATCACCGGATCGCCGGATGCTTGGTCGATCCGGCCGATGATTTGCTGAGCACGGCGAAAGGCATAGTCCACCACCGTCCTGCGGTCGACAACGAACAGGATTCGTCTGGGTGACCTGCGCTCCTGCGGTTTCAGTCCGGCCTCTCGAGCGAGGTGGTACAACGCAACGTCGATGGCGGCAGTTTTACCAGCAGCGGTGGGTAGAGCAATATCCGGCCACTCACCCGAAGCAGTCACCATGTCCGCCAACCGTCTCTGCCAAGGAAATGGATCAACGCCATGCAGTGCCTGGAACACCTCAGCAAAAGTGGGGACCTTCAATCGGGCCTCCAAGGTTTCATGAGACCATAGCCTTGATGACGCCCTGCCCCGATCACGAGTGGACCACTGATTGGCTGTTCAAACCTGAGAATGACATGAGAGTGCCAACGGGCTGGTTTACCCTGTCGATGACGAGCGGGAAACAACCCTGCCGACGGCGATCCTATCCATGGTGACTGTCCCTGCACCGCCACGGCCACTGGGTCTGGCAACCCCACGTCGCGGCACGATTTACGAATCACCTCTTTGGCTTCGTCACCGGACGGATCCTTGGGGTACCGATCGAAAACCAATGGGGTGACACTCGCCCATTCGACGGACGGACCGCTCCAAGTGCGAACATCAAGGGTCCAGCGGTCAGGTCGCTCCCCTAAGACCTCAACTTGGAATTCCGAACCCGCTACGGCGAGTTTGGGAATCGAAGAGACGATTTGTGAGAGCAACACTCTTTCCGAAAAGCCGAGATTCCGCGGAATCAGAGCTGCTAACCCCATGATCATACCACGCGAGTGTCGGTGTCCGACATCCGCTAAAGGAATGATGGACACGTGTGCCTGTCGAGTGGGAGATCCATCCGGCTCGTGCCCAGAAAGCCACGCGGGGAGCGGTTGTGGTCCAAGTGCCATCAATGCACCACGGAAAGCCTCAGTAAGAGCTAAAGTTGAACGGAGGTTGGCTTTGGGAGAAATGCGCAAACCAAACCATCGATCATCCCAAGACGAGCCATGCGGCAGAAAGATCGGTTGGGTTGATGCGTTCCGGTAGGAGGTGAAGCCCGTTGGCAAGGTCCGGGGTCGAATACCGCGGTGCTGCACAAACGCCTCCTCCAACGCAGCAAGCTGTCCGCGGACTGGTGTCCGGAATTGGTGAGCGCCCACGGGATCGGGAATCCAGTTGGGTGCCGGGGAATCTCTCTTGATTGAAACCCTCACCAGCGAAGACGAGTGGCCAACAGAAACGACCTTCAGAGCGAGAGACTCCAAGGAAATCCAGATCTCAGCCTCTGGCTCTGTCGACCAGATGTAGTGAACACAGGGGTTGATCGGGGTCGCCGAGGGAAAGAACCGGTCCTTCTTGATCCGTTCCTCCGGAATCACGTCCTCCCTGTTCTGCTTGGGATCGTTCGTTGGAACATAGACCCTTGGGGTTGTGCGGACGGTGGCGGCACTAGCAGCGATCCTTGGTGCCTCTTGGGATTCTAGCCATTGGAGAGCCCGACGCTCAGCCAGACCAGCATCTCCCCCGTGATGCATTGCAACCAAGGCGGAGAATAGCCGAGATGGATGTGGAGGCCACTCCACTCGACTCCGGTCCGTTGGGTCGGAGCCGTAGAATCGACCGCTCAAAAACTCGAGCTCGAGAACGAGCATAGGAATGCCGGTTAGGCTCCTTCAGGGTTCATTCCCCGGCTGCGCTGGACCAGTGTGACCAGCTTGGGCATCGGCTTGAGGTCGACAACGTCTTGCCCATCCGGTGGTAGCATCCCGTGAGTTCTCAGACTCTGCGCAGCCGCCGATACGAGACCGAGTGCATCGTCGAGCGAAAGCCTCCCGAGTTGTTCCACGGTCCCGTCCGCCTTAACCAATTCAAGGGTCAACGGCTTTTCAGGAATCGGCACCAACTCGCAACGTGACCGAAGCCAATAACCACTGGATTGCTGCGCAGCGAGGCTCACGAGTCCCAAGGCAGCGAGGTAGGCTCGCGCATCTCGTTGCGCGACATCGGGAACAGTTCCGAACCGGATCATCCTCAGACGTGTCAGGGAAAGGACGCTGGTCTGCTTGGCGTACTCGACACTGACCCCACCCGCTTCGGAATCGATCGACGGCAAAATGTTTCCATGGTTCACCGCAGATGGGCCGCCCTCGGATCCATCACCGGTCTTGAGCTTCTTGGGTTCCCCTTTCTCCTGTACGGCCTCAGCTGAATTCAGAGTCCACGAGTCTGTTGGATGCTCGTAGAGTGGTCCAGCGCTCTTCTCGATTTGAAGTGGATCCAGACGACTCTGCGGTTTGACCCCAACTCTAACACCAAAACCGACAATCT
>JBJONJ010000351.1:0-4616 GCA_046051905.1 Verrucomicrobiota bacterium | reverse complement strand
CTGGCGACGTTTTTCTCATCCACCTTCACCTCAATGTCCTCGGCGGGCAGCTCACGCACGATGGTGGCAAGACGGCGTGCCGGGAGTGTCGTGGCACCTGCTTCGGAAACCTCGCATGGCACCGTGCAGGTCACGCCCACATCAAGATCGGTCGTGGTGAGCTCGAGAACACCGTCTTTGGCCTTCAGAAGGACGTTGGAGAGGATGGCGAGCGTCGTGCGGGAACTGACGACATGCTGCACTTGGTTGATAGCCCCCAAAAAGGCTTCCTTGCTGATGTTGAACTTCATATGCCGGTAGATTTTGACGTGTTGTTAACAATGCCGTCCTAGGTTGGCAACGAGATTGAACGGAAAATTGGGCCTGTCGAATGCCAAAACACAATCCCTTGCGCTCCGAAACGAATTTAGAGAACCCGTGCGGGCGAGAAGAAGGTCTTTTGCGTTGGGACGCCTGCCTTTGGTTGCTCCAGCGACTCGGAAGGCATCTCGTGCCAGATGATCGAAAAAATCATCAAACCGCGGGCTGTATGGCAGGTGGCGCTGGCAGATTGTCAATCTTCAAACGTGCCTCGATGACTGCTTCTATAAATGGAGAACGGAATGCTTCGTTCAGCCATTTCCCGAACAGGCACCCGTGCCCCTGAAGCTCATGATAACCTCCAATGCGGATCCCAGTCAGCAGGTCAAAAGCTAGCCAATTCATGGCCCGATTGGCATCCGGTTTGGTGGAGCATAGCGGGTTCGAACCGCTGACCTCCTGCATGCCATGCAGGCGCTCTACCAACTGAGCTAATGCCCCGGAAAAAATAAAACCGGCTCCCTCTTGAGAAGGGAGCCGGAGACTAGATGGACGTGATGTTTTGGCAAGCAGGTTTTTGGCAAATCTGCTCGGCTAATCAGGAATAAGTCACTTCTTCTTTTTGCCGTCCGCTTTCGGCGCGGCAGCGGCGGGTTCAGCAGGAGCGCCGGCTTCAGTGAAGTTCAGCATCTTCTTGAGCTTCTCGAGCTCAGCCTTGCCCTGCTTGATCACTTCTTCCGTGAAGACCTTCTTGTCTTCCTTCTTCGCGTCTTCCAGCGCGGCGACGTACTGGTTGATTTCAGCCGACTGGCCTTTAGTGACCTCGCTGGCGAACTGGGCGTAGGCCCAGGCGAGCGGATAGTTAGGCTTGCCAGCTTCCACGCCACTGAGATGCAGGGTGGAAAGACGGACCATGGCAAGAGGTGCTCCCAGCGAGGCCGCTTCCGAGTAGTAGCGCTCGGCGACAACTCCATTGCGCTCCATTCCAGTTCCCTGCTCGGCCATCATACCGTAGGCAATCTTGGCTGGCGCATAGCCAGCATCAGCGGCACGCTTGTACCAGCCGCCGGCGGCAATGATGTCCTGGGTCACGCCTGCGCCGTTCGCATAAAGGCCGGCGAGCTGGTTCATCGCGCCAAGGACGCCAGCGTTCGCAGCGCGAATGTAGAGTGCGAAAGCTTTCTGGGGATCCTTGTCGACCACGGTGCCTGTCTCATAAAAACGGCCAACCGCGAAGAAGGCTTCAGCGGCGTTGTTCTGTGCTGCCATCCGGTAAAGGTCGAGGGCGTTCTTGCCGTTCGGCTGCACTAGGATGTCTTTTGGATCCCAATTGCCATCTTTATCAGGCTTGGCTCCGGTGGCGGCAACACCGGTTTCCGACGCCTGCGCCAGGCGGAACAGGGCCGCCGGATCGCTGCCTTGCGCCGCTTTGCCATAATATTCTATGGCCTTTTTGACATCAGGCTTCACATCAACGCCGTTTTCGCCAACACCGCCTTCGTAAATCTGGCCTAGAATGCGGTTGGCAGCGGCGAGGCCACCTTTCGCCGCGTCTTCAAACATCTTCAGCGCCTGCTGCACATTCTTGGTCACCAAGTTAGGGGAGGCCTTGCCATCTCCCGTGTCACCCGCGAGAAGGCGGGCGCCGTATTCACCGAGAGCGGTGGCATTCGCCTGTTTCTCCGCCGCGGTCTTGAGGTACTCGAGCGCCTTGGCGAAATCCTGGGCATAACCCGTGATGCCGCGGGAGTAGACTTGGTAGAGGCCGAGCGTTGCATCACCATCACCTTCGGCGCTCGCCTTCTCAAGGAGCTCGACCGCGGCCTTGTTGTCTTGGGCAATGGTCGGAGCCGCAGCACCGGAGAGGTGAAGCTGGGCTTTCATCCGGCGCGCCAGCTTGTTACCAGCCTTTTCTGCTTCGATGATCAAATTCACCGCTTCACGAGTCTTGTCCGCGTCTTGACGGAACCCATTCAGCAAAACTTGAGCGAGCTCGATTTGCGCAGCCGGGATCGCGCCGGCGGCTCGATAGAGATCCACGATCGAGTTCACATTGACATTGTTGCCGCCGACCAGGATCCCCCATTTGGCGAGAACATAAGCCGCGTTCGGGTCTTTCTTGTTGGCAAGCTCCTGCACCTGCGAAACCGCCGCGTTAAACGCCTTGGTCCAGTCGCCATTCGCATTGGTGTTTTGCGGATCTTTCTGCGTCTTTGCCTGCTCTGCTTCGAGGGTTTTGATCACCTTGTCGAGTTCCACGCTTGGCTTGACGAGGTCGTTGGTTTCGATGCCTGCCACGAGGGCGGCCAGCGCTGTGGATTGAATGCAGGCTGCGGCGGCGAGGACCGCGACTTTGTGTTTGATTGCTTTAGGGAGCATAGGTTGTGGTAGGAAGGGTGGCCTTTTGACCCGGTGATGCGGGGAGTGTTCATTTTTCGG
Organism: Verrucomicrobiota bacterium; assembly: GCA_046051905.1. Classification (GTDB taxonomy): domain Bacteria; phylum Verrucomicrobiota; class Verrucomicrobiia; order Verrucomicrobiales; family Verrucomicrobiaceae; genus Prosthecobacter. The sequence goes on along the minus strand of JBJONJ010000351.1, from coordinate 1,877 downwards.
GAGAAAGCATAAAAAAAGCAAGTCTTTGTTTGTTCAGAGAGCCGAATCATCCATTCTTCCCACCCTCCCGAATCCTTGTTACATGGCCGATCCCGCGACATCTCCTGCCACGCCAGCCGCCGCTCCAAACGCGGCCGCCACCAATGAGAAAGCGCCTTTCAAAAAGCGCAATGAAGTACCCACGGCGGAGGAACTGCTCGCTTCGATCAACCGGGCACTGCCGTTTTCGGACGAAGCGGAAAAAGGTGTGCTGTCCTGCCTGCTCCAGGACCCGAACGAGCGGCTCAGTGACTGCCGCGTGAACCTCCCCGCGCATGCTTTTTACCACGACGCGAACCGCACGATCTACGAGAAGCTGCTCGAGTTTTACGACAAGAACCTCCCCATCGACCCGGTGACCGTCACACATGCGCTGCGGGATCAAAACCTCCTCGACAAGGTCGGTGGCGCGGCGGCGATCAGCGACCTCTTCACCTTCGTGCCGATCCCGGCGCACTTCCCGCACTACAAAAAGATCGTCATGGAGAAGCACATTCTCCGAGAGCTGATTCATGCGTCGTCGCTGAACATCCATCACGCTTACGAGCATGGCAAAGAGCAGCTCGACGAGGACATTGACACCGTGCTCGATCACGCGGAGCAGCGTGCGCTGGCGGTGCGTTCATCCGTTGGCGCCAAGGAGGGCATCAAAACGCTGAGCCAGCACGTGATGGATGCCATCGACAGCATTCAATACATGCTCGAGCATCCCGGCCAGCTCCGTGGTCTCTCCACCGGCTACACGAAGCTCGACCAGATGAGCAGCGGCCTGCAAGGCGGCGAAATGTTTGTCATCGCCGCCCGCCCCTCGATGGGTAAAACCTCCCTCGCGATGAACATCGTCGAGCACATCGCGGTGGATTGCAGCAAGCCCTGCGTCGTCTTCTCTCTCGAAATGAGCGCCACCATGCTCGTGCGCCGTCTGCTCGTCTCGCGGGCGCGGCTCAGCATGCAGGACCTCTCCCGCGGCCTGCTCTCGCGGGCCCAGCAGGACGCCCTTGCCAAGGCCACACGCGATCTGCAGAAGGCGCAGATCTTCATCGATGAGACGCCCGGCCTCGACATCATGGAGATGCGGGCCAAGTCGCGCCGTCTGAAGAAGCAATACGACATTCAGATGATCATGATCGACTACCTTCAGCTCGTTACCAGCGGCAGCCGTCGCGCCAAGGACAACCGCCAGATCGAAATCGCGGAAATCTCCGCCGGTATCAAGGGCATCGCCAAGGAGCTGAACGTCCCCGTCATCGTGCTCGCCCAGCTCAATCGTGCTGTCGAAAGCCGCAAAGGCCAGCGGCCGGTGCTCTCCGACCTGCGTGAGTCAGGTTCCATTGAGCAGGATGCGGACATGGTGGGCCTGCTCACCCGTGCCGACTACGCTGGTGCCAAGATGGAGGTCGAAGACGAGGAAGCGGAGGAGAAAAAGCGCGGCGAAGCCATGCTCATCCTCGCGAAAAACCGCAACGGCCCCACGGATGACGTCCATCTCCGCTTCATCGACCACGCGATGCGCTTCGTGGAGCGCACCGAGGAGCCTGAATCACCTTGATTGGCTTCCGCGGCGAGAAACGCCAAAATTGAGCTTGGAACCTCCGCCGTCCTGTTTATCGCACGGGCCGCACTTTGATGAAAAAAGCCCTCCTCGCCCTCGAAGATGGCCGGGTGTTTGAAGGCACGGCGTTCGGCGCCGAGGCCACGCACACCGGCGAAATCTGCTTTAATACCTCCATGACCGGCTATCAGGAGGTTCTGACCGATCCCTCCTACCGCGGTCAGATCGTCACGATGACCTACACGCAGATCGGGAACTACGGCGTGAACCCGCTCGACTTCGAAAG